>CAMDSN010000187.1 GCA_945907225.1 Flavobacterium psychrophilum
AAATTACAAGCCCAAGATAAAATCCCTTTTAATGAAGGGAAAAAATATATTTTAGCTAAAGTCAAAGTCAATGGTAAAATTAGCTACAACGAACAAACGGTCGTTACATTTTCAGGGCTAGAAAAAGGGCAGCAAATTACGGTTCCAGGTGAAGAATTAAGTAATGCAATAAAAAAATTAGGAAAACTTGGTCTTTTTAGTGAAATAGATTTTTATGTTAATAAGGTTGAGGCAGATAGTATATGGCTTGATTTAGATATCGTTGAGTTACCAAAACTCAGCGAGGCCAAAATTCAAGGCGTCAAAAAATCAAAAAAAGAAGAGCTAATTAAAGATAATTCATTAACAAAAGGAAAAATTGTGAATGAAAATTTAATTACAACTACGAAAAATTACATTGAAAACAAATACAAAAAGGAAGGTTATTTTAACGCTAAAGTATCTATTAATACTATTCCGGACACATTAGAAGGAAACAATGTAAAAATACTTGTGAATATTGACAAAGGTGATAAGTTAAAAATAGCTAAGATTTCTATTGAAGGGAATCAAATGTTTTCTGACGGAAAATTGAAAAAAACAATGAAAAACACAAAACAAATAAATCCTATTCGTGTTTTCAAAGCCTCAAAATATATCAAAGATAAATATAAAGAAGATTTAACTTCTTTGATTGATAAATATAAAGAAAAAGGGTTTAGAGACGCCCGAATTATTTCTGATTCTGTTTTTTTAAATGCTAAAAAAACAAAAATAGCAATAAACATAAAAGTTGAAGAAGGAAGAAAATACTACTTTGGAAATATTAAGTTCCTAGGAAACTCTATTTATTCAGACCAATTATTAGGCAGAATTGTTGGTATTAAAAAAGGTGATACTTATAACGGGGTATTGCTAGAAAAAAGAATCGCAGACAAATCTAAACCTGATGGAGAAGATATCACTAATTTATATCAAAATAACGGCTACTTATTTTCAAACATAAATGCCGTAGAGGTTAAAACCGTAAATGACACAATAAACTTTGAAATTAGAGTTACAGAAGGTCCTTTAGCTTATTTTAACAATATAACAGTAGTAGGTAATGATAAAACCAATGATAGAGTAATTTATAGAGAGTTAAGAACACAACCAGGACAAAAATATAGCAAAGAAGATTTAGTAAGAACAATACGAGAAATTGGACAACTTGGATTTTTTGACCCTGAAGCGATAGATCCTAAATTTAAAAACGTGGACCCTGCAGCTGGAACTGTTGACATTGAATATAATGTGGTGGAAAAGGGATCGAGCCAAATAGAACTTCAAGGAGGTTATGGTGGTGGTGGATTTATTGGAACATTAGGCCTTTCGTTTAACAATTTTTCTGCTCGAAATTTATTCAAAAAAGAAGCTTATAAACCACTGCCTATGGGTGATGGTCAAAAAGTGTCTTTACGTTTACAAGCAAGTTCATTTTTTCAAACGTATAGCTTTTCATTCTCTGAACCTTGGCTAGGAGGTAAAAAACCAATCCAATTTTCTAGTTCTATATCTCATAGTAAACAATTTTTATATACAGGAAGATCAAACAATGTTGATGCTGACAAAAGTTTTAACATAACTTCACTTTCTGTAGGAATTGCTAAGCGATTAACAATTCCTGATGATTTCTTTGTCTTTTCAAGTTCTGTTAGTTTTCAATATTATGATTTGAATAATTATAATACGGGATTATTTACTTTTGGTAATGGTTCGTCACGAAATCTTGCCTATACATTAGGATTGAGCAGAAACAACAAAGGAGTTAATCCTATTTTTCCTACCTCTGGATCAGAATTTAGTGTTTCAGCAAAATTTACATTACCCTACTCAATGTTTAATGGAATAGACTATAAAAATCTAGAAAATCAGAAAGAATATAAATTAACCTACCAAGAAAATTCAGGAATAAATACCGTTGCCACAGCAGATGGAGCACTTCCAGCTGTTGGAGATTATTTACAAGAAACGGTCCAAGGTTCCGGAATTTACCAAACGGTTGGAAATGATTTTTCAGTAGCAACCTCAGATAAGTCAAAAGTTGATCAGCAAAAATTTAATTGGCTTGAATATTATAAAATAAAATTTAAAGCCGATTGGTATACAAAATTAATTGGTTCTCAATCCAAAGCACTTGTGCTTAGAGCATTAGGAGAATTTGGCTATTTAGGTGCTTACAACAATGGCAGAGGATTAGTTCCTTTTGAGAGATTCTTTGTTGGCGGTGATGGTTTAGCCAACTTTTCACTTGATGGAAGAGAAATAGTTCAATTGAGAGGCTATCCTAATCAATCACTTTCTTCACAAGACGGAGCTACCGTTTATAATAAATTTTCACTAGAATTGAGATATCCATTAACATTGAAAGCAGCTGCATCCATTTATGCCCTAACGTTTATAGAAGGTGGTTCAGCATATTCAACATTTGCAGATTATAATCCATTCATTCTTCAAAGATCAGCTGGATTTGGATTACGAGTATTTATGCCAGCCTTTGGATTATTAGGTATCGACTTTGCTCATGGTTTTGATGCGATACCAGGATTTAGTAATCCTAATGGTTGGGAAACACATTTTATAATTGGTCAACAATTTTAATTATATTTGAAGCGATATTTTTAAATAAATAAAGAATGAAAAGATATTTATTGTCAATACTTTTAATTTCAATTACTATAATTCAATTAAATGCTCAAAGTAAAGGCGTGAAAATTGGATACATAGACATGGAGTATATACTGCAAAATGTACCAGATTATTCTGAGGCGAAAAGCCAACTTGAACAAAAAGCGCAAATTTGGAAACAAGAAATAGAAGAAAAGAAAATAGAAATAGCAAAATTAAAAGATGAATTAAAAACAGAAAAAGCGCTTTTAACAAAAGAACTAATTGAAGAAAGAGAAGAAGAAATTAAGTTTCAAGAAAGTGAACTTTTAGACTTTCAACAAAAAAAGTTTGGCCCTAATGGTGATTTAATTACTCAAAAAGCAGTTTTAATAAAACCTATTCAAGATCAAGTTTTTACTGCTGTACAAGATATTGCTGAAGCAAAAAAATACGACTTTGTTTTTGATAAATCTTCTGACTTAACAATGCTATTCTCGGCAAAAAGGTATGATATAAGTGACCAAGTTATTCGTGTAATTTCTAGAGCTGAAAGAAGAGAGCAAATGAGCAAAAAAGAAATAAAAGCTCAAGAGGCGAAAGAAGCTTTAGAAGATACTGCAAATGAGGTAAATCCAGATCTAGAAGCTAGAAAAAAATTACTTGAAGAAAAAAAGAAAGCAAGAGAACAAGAGATAGCTGATAAAAAAGCCGCAGTAATAGCAAAAAAAGCAGAGCAAGAAGCTAAACGCGCAGAAATTTTAGCCGCTAAAAATGCAAAAAAGAATGGCACGGTTACTGCAAACAAGGCAACGGATGAAAACAAATCTCCCTCAAACACAGAGGAGGAAAATAAAAAATCAAGCGATTCTACTAAAGTAGATTTAAAGGCAATTAAAGCAGCAGAAAGAGCAAAATTAATCGAAGAAAGAAAAATTGAGAGCGAGAAAAAAAGACAGAAATTAATTGAGGACAGAAAAATTGAAAGTGATAATAGAAAGAAGAAGCTATTAGAAGATAAAGAAGCAGCTCAAAAAGCAAGAGAAGAATTAAAAAATAAAACAAAAACAGAATAATAAATAATAATAATTAATACTTTTTTAAAATGAAACAAATTAAATCAATCCTATTAGCCTCAATTTTTTGTTTGGGATCATGCTATACAATTAATG
>CAMDSN010000188.1 GCA_945907225.1 Flavobacterium psychrophilum
GTTAAGTTTTTTTCTAACATTGGCATTTCTAGAGATGTAGCTTCTTCAATTTCTTTATGAATTGTTTCTGACGCTTCTTCACTATTAAACCCTTCTTTTTTAACTTCCTGGTATTTATTCAAAGCAGATTTAACTGCGTTTGCAACTGATCCCTTTTGCTTATCACAAGCAGAAATTGCATCTTCAATTCTACCTTCTTTGATATCATTCTGTACACTATACATGAACGCATCTAAGCTACCTGTTCCAGAAGCTTTCGAGATTACAAAAAATCTTTCTATTGAAAAAACAAGAACCATTATGAACATACCTAACAAAACTGGCACAATAAATCCTCCTTTGTAAACCATTCCTAAAGTATTTAGCGGATGTCCTTTTTCTGGATCTCCTCCCTCAAAGTTTGATGCGTGACCCATCCCAAATTGCCAAATAAAATACCCAACCAAAATACATGCAATAATTATGATTCCTGAAACCATACCTCCAAGGTTTGAACCACCTTCTTTTTTAACGTTTGCCATTGTTTTAATTTTTAAGTTTTAATAGTTTTAATAGTTTTAGTAGTTTAAATTAACTAGTTCGGAAGCAAATTTAATTTTTTACTTCAAATAAAAAAACTTTTTTCTATTAATATTTTGTATTAAAAAATAACACTCCCTAAACTTATGCTAGTTCTATTATTTTGAATTTATTTAGTCAGAAAAAAGGATGATTTTCAGTGAATTATAACTTTAAATTAATAACGTTAAAAAAGCACTTATGGTATTCTTTGATTAATAAAAAGATAACTAGACCCATAATCAATGTTAATTTAATGCTATACAAATGTTATCAAAAAATGGGCTTGCTGTATAAAAGACAAAAATGAAACTATTTATTTCAATAATTTAATTATCAAATCTTCAACCTCCTGACTATTCCATTTTTTTTCGATTTCTTCTAGCTGCATTACTTGTTCCATGATTTTATTTTGGAAATCGCCAATGGCCAAAGCTTCGGAATAAGGTTGTAAACTAAAGGTCACTCTGCTGTACAATGGCATCCATTTATCGGGATGTTTATCGGAGAACCATTTTTCAATTTTCTTTTGTAGCAAGAATTTGGCATCGGCTGTTTTAGAACTCATTTCCATAAAATTCCGAAATGACAATTCAGCAATTGCATCAGCGTTTGGTTTTCTTGAATTCTCATAATCGTTGAGCAAGTTTGCCCAATCATCTCCATATTTTTCCATCATTTCTTCTAAAACAGTAATGTCTTCAAATCCAGAATTCATTCCGTGACCATAAAACGGTACAATAGCATGACAAGCATCACCGATAAGGGCAACTTTATCACTAAACGTCCATGGAAAACATTTCATAGTAACCAAATAACTGGTTGGATTTTTAAAAAAATCAGCTACTAAGTCCGGAATAACTTCTTTGGTGTCTGGGAAGTTTTTGGCAAAAAATTCGACCAATTCTTCTTCAGTTTTTATGGATGCAAATGAATTTTCGCCGTCGTGAGGCATAAATAACGTGCAGGTAAAACTTCCGTCTAAATTGGCCAAAGCCATAAGCATAAAGTTGACTCTTGGCCAAATGTGAAGTGAATTCTTATCTATTTTATGAGTACCATCTGCATTAGAAGGAATGTGCAATTCTTTATAGCCCATTTTCATGAATTCCTGAGAGTAATCAAACATACTCTGACGCTGCATTCTATGCCTGATTCTCGAAAAAGCGCCATCGGCACCAAAAGTTAAATCATAATTATGGGTTGTCCATTCGCCTCGCTCTGTTTCGCCAATAGAAATAGTGGCGGTTGTAAGATCGACATCCCATACTTTTTCTTCAAAGAAAAATTCAACCCCTGCTTTCTCCGCCAAATCGACCATTTTTTTGTTCAAAAGCCCTCTAGAAATGGAATAGATCACCTCTCCGTTTTGGCCGTAAAGCTGTTCATTAACGGTTTCTTTTCCTACGTGTATGGCACGTCTGTCAACCGGAATTCCTATTGCTAAAACTTCCTTTTCTAAACCAACATCCTGCAGGGTTTTTATGCCTCGGTTGGATAAAACTAAATTAATAGAACGCCCCGAAAAATTAATCTTTCTAATATCAGGACTTCTGTCATATACATGTACGATATGACCTCTTTTTTTAAGATAAATACCTAATAAGGAACCGACTAATCCGGAACCAACAATAGCAATTTTTTTGGGAGTCTGCATTTATTTTTACTAAACGGTTCGGCAAATTTATGTTTTTGCCACTAATAAATAATGGAATTGAGATAATTTAATTAGGAATATCAATCTTGAAACTAACTAATCGCAAACTTGTCATTCCGATGAAGTTGGGTAGGCTAAATATTAAAATCATCTTTAATCAGATAACGATATAAATTTGATTGCATTTAACAAAGCTTCATCAACTCCGTCTGCATTTTTTCCGCCAGCTGTTGCGAAAAAAGGCTGTCCGCCACCACCACCTTGAATATATTTTCCAAGCTCTCGAACAACGTTACCCGCGTTTAAATTTGAATTGGCAACTAATTCTTTTGAAATATAGCAACTAATAGTTGGTTTATCGCCGTCAATAGTAGCTAATACTATAAATAAATTTGTTCCAAGCGACCCTAACTCATATGCTAAATCCTTAGCTCCTTCTGCATTTAAGTCAACTTTTGTTGCCAAAAATTTAATGCCATTTATATCTTTCATTTTTACAAACAACTCACTTTTCAAGCCCTTTGCTTTTTCTCTTACTAATTGTTCAATTTGCTTTTTGAGTTTAGTATTGTCGTCTTGCAACGAAATAACTGCTTTTAACGTATCCTGAGGATTTTTTAGTGTGTCTTTAATTGCAAACAAATCAAATTCTTGCTGAGAATAATACTTCTTTAATGCCTCGCCTGTAATTGCTTCTATACGGCGTATTCCAGCTGCAATGGCACTCTCAGATATAATTTTAAAATGCCAAATATCCGCCGTATTATTCACATGAATTCCGCCACAAAGTTCCTTGCTCTCATCAAACTCAATCATTCTAACGTTATCTCCATATTTCTCGCCAAATAAAGCCATTGCGCCTTTTTCTAATGCTTGTTTAATTGGAATATTTCTATGCTCCACAATAGGTATTTGTGCGGCAATCCTATTATTTACATACTCCTCAACAAGCGAAATTTCCTCATCAGTTACTTTCGCAAAATGGGAGAAATCAAAACGCAAATAATTGGAATTAACCAAAGATCCTTTTTGCTCAACATGATTCCCAAGAATGGTTCGCAATCCTAGATGCAATAAATGTGTAGCAGAGTGATTTTTGGATGATGCAGTTCTTAGATCAGTATCAACTTTTGCTTTAAAAATAGCGTCAAGATTCTCGGGAAGCTTTTTTGTGATGTGTAAAATTAAATTGTTTTCTTTTTTGGTGTCAATAATATCAAGGGTTTCATTAGCCGATTGTAAAGTCCCTTTATCGCCAACTTGCCCACCCCCTTCTGGGTAAAAAGGTGTATTATCTAAAACTATTTGAAATAAGATACCGTCTTTTTTTGAATCTACCTTCCTAATACGTGTAATTTTTATTTCATTTTCAGTCAAATCATATCCAACAAAAGTCTCTACATTGCCTGGAATTAGTATTTTCCAATCCTCTGTGGAAACTTCAGAAGCGGCTCGAGACCTTTCTTTTTGTGATTTCATTGAGGCTTCAAATTCAGATTCATTAAAAGACAACCCTTTTTCTTTGAGGATTAATGCAGTTAAATCTTTAGGAAAGCCAAAGGT
>CAMDSN010000189.1 GCA_945907225.1 Flavobacterium psychrophilum
TGGATGCGTGTTTATGAAATTCCGGAAGGTAGTAAAACCGCAAAAGGAAGAGCATTACAAAATCTAATAAATATAGAATCCGATGATAAAGTAAAAGCATTTATCTGTACCCAAGATTTGAAAGATAAAGAATACACCACAAGCCACAACCTAATTATGGTTACCAAAAAAGGTCAGGTTAAGAAAACATCATTGGATAAATATTCTAAACCAAGAGTTAATGGAGTTGCGGCCATCACTATTAAAGAAGGTGACGAATTATTAGGAGCTCGGTTAACAAATGGTGAAAGCCAAATAATCTTAGCCGTTAAGTCAGGAAAACTAGTTCGTTTTGAAGAAACTAAAACGCGACCAATGGGAAGAACAGCTTCTGGTGTTCGTGGAATTACTTTGAAAGATGAAACAGATGAAGTAATTGGAATGGTAACAGTAAATGACATGGAAAGTGAAATTCTTGTAGTTGCTGAAAACGGTTACGGAAAACGATCTTCACTTGATGAATACAGAATTACCAATAGGGGTGGTAAAGGCGTTAAAACTTTGAATATCACTGAAAAAACTGGAAAATTAATTTCTATTAATTCGGTTACAGATGCTGATGACTTAATGATAATCAATAAATCGGGATTAACCATCAGAATGGCAGTCGAGGATTTACGAGTTATGGGTAGAGCTACTCAAGGTGTGAAGCTTATAAATATTAAAGGAAACGATTCCATTGCAGCGGTTACCAAAGTTATGAAAGATGACGTTTCTGAACCTTTATTAGATGAAGATGGGAATATAATAGAAGTTGAGACCATAGAAAGAGTAAAACCTGTTTTAGAGGTCCTGGAAGATGATAGTGCTATAATAGACGACGATGACGATGACGATGATGATGAAGTAATTGATGATGAAGAGATAGAGGAAGATACTGATGATGATGAATAGCAAATAATAAATAATAAACAAGTCACCAATTTATATTAATTGGTGACTTTAATTTTAATATAATATTTTACAAATGAAAATAAAACATATCCTACTAGCTGCGGCAGTATTAGTTTCTGTTGCTACTTTTGCCCAAAAAGACGAATTAAAAAAGTTACGAAAAATTTATGAAAAAGATGAAATCAAAGCTCAAGATTTATCTGAATATATAGCAATTGTCAATAATTTGATGCCTATTGCTACAGAAGAAGGTGATAAAATATATGCCAATTTTTATAAAGCCATGATTCCTGTTTTACAAAGCAATACCATTGATAAAACAATGCCTACCGCTCAGATGCAAGCGGCATATCTCAAATTGGTAAATCCAAAAGCTATTTTGGATTTGGGAATAGGATTAAATGCTACCCTTGACTATGAAAAGAAGAGTGGAAAAAAAATATATACCGACGATATTAACGAAACAGTTACTTTTTTAAAACCAGTATTGTTTGAAATGGCTGTTGCCCTAGTTGAAGCAAAGCAGGACAAGCAAGCTTCAGATTTACTTTATGGGATTTATTTATTAGATTTAAAAGATCAAGATAAATTATTTTTCGCTGCAAGTTATGCTGTAAGTTCTTTAGATTACGATAAAGCGTTAGAATATTATAATGAATTAAAAAGATTAAAATATACGGGTGCGGGCACCTTGTATTTTGCTTATAATGTTGCCACTAAAAAAGAAGAGAGTTTTGGGGCTAACAAAACATTGCGTGATGTTGCAATAAAAACGACTTCTCATAATGCGCCGCGTGAAGAAAAAATACCCTCCAAGATAGGTGAAATATATAAAAATATCGCTTTAATTCTTATTGAAAAAGGAAGAACTGAAGAAGCGAAAATGGCTGTTAGCGAAGCTAAAATTGCAAACCCAGATGATTCAGGACTAATTTTGACTGAAGCCGACCTTTATTTAAAACTAAATGATATTCCTAATTATACCAGATTAATTAATGAAGCATTGGCTAATGATCCAATGAATGCGGATTTAGTTTTTAATCTTGCTGTAATTAGTGGTAATGCAAACAAGTTAACTGAAGCTGAAGATTATTATAAAAGAACCTTAGCCATAGATCCAAACTATTTCAACGCACTTTTAAATTTATCTGAGTTGAAATTAAGGGCTGATGAAAAATACGTGACTGAGATGAATAAACTAGGAACAACCGATAAAGACAATAAACGTTATGAAGTAATAAAGAGTGAAAGAGAGCTTAACTTTAGATCAATACTTCCCTATCTCGAAAAAGCTGTTGAAATTAAACCTACAGATGATGCAGCAAAAAAAACATTGATAAGTGTTTATAATGCACTTGAAATGACAGATAAAGCTAAAGCATTGAAAGCAAAACAATAGCTTTTATCTAAAATAAAAATTCCCCAATAGTAATAAACTATTGGGGAATTTTTATTTTTTATTTCTTAATTACGAGATACTACTTTCTTGGTTTGAAATCTTTTTCAAAAAAGATCTAATCAAAACACTATTTGTAAATACTCCTGAATTTATCAATTGTTTTTTACTAAACGTTTTAGATTTTATTGAAGCATCTTCGTTATTGATAGATCCCATAAACCATATTGCAAAGTCCATCGAAGCAATTTCTTTATCTTGTGTAGGCGTAATAGTAGTTGTATTTGGCTCAACTATTGATTTTCCAGAATCAGTTTGAGCACTACTTGTTAAATTACTCAAAAACATAAAAACAAATAAAATTAAAAATTTGAAATTTTTATTTTTCGTTTTAAAATTTACATTATTATTTGAGTTCATTCTTTTTATTTGCTTTCTTTAATTATTCGACAAAACTACATTGTAGTTATTCCATTATAAAATAATTACGATAACAAACAGTAATACTCGTTAAAACAACAATATCAATAAAATCGGGGTTTTTAAACGATTTTTTTTGCGTTTAATCTAATAATTATTGCGTTTGTGCTGCATTACTTAATTACATCTTTGATTTATAGTAAGTCTTTTTTTATTTCAATTTAGGAGTATAATTAAGCAGAATATTGTAAAATCTTAGTAGATTTGAATGCTTTTAATTTATTCGATTTCTACTATGAATTTAGATCAAAAAGGGAACACAATTGTTGCTACAAATTCGGAAAACAGCACTTCATATTTTCATGAACAAATTACAAGTGAATTTCATAATTTTAAAAATCATAATGTAATAGTTGATCTCTCATGTGATTCTAATTTAACTATAGCAGATATTAAATTATTTACAGATTTAATTAATAGTCATAAAGAACAAAAAAAATCATTTGTTTTAGTTTCTTCTATTCTTGATTTTAATGCTATCCCAAACAACATTGTTTTGGTTCCTACAATAATTGAGGCACATGACATTATTGAAATGGATGAGATAGAACGCGACTTAGGATTTTAATTTTATTTTCCATAAACACAAATGAAGTTAACCATACTGGGCTGTTATGCGGCTACACCAAGAACTATAACAAATCCGACTTCTCAAGTTTTGGAAATAAAAAACCATATGTTTTTAATAGACTGTGGAGAAGGAACACAGGTTCAATTGAGGAAAAATAAACTGAAATTTTCAAAAATCAATCATATTTTTATTTCCCATTTACATGGAGATCATTTTTATGGTTTAATTGGCTTGCTATCTACCTTTATGTTGTTAAATCGCCAAACCGATTTGCATGTATATGGTCCCAAAGGCATAAAAGATATTATACTTCTTCAACTGCGATATTCCAATTCATTTACGCCTTACAAATTATATTTTCACGAATTA
>CAMDSN010000190.1 GCA_945907225.1 Flavobacterium psychrophilum
GAAAATATGGATCGTAATAACCAATTTCCATTTCATCAGTTTGCTTTTGGCTGTATGTCTAGAGCAAAAAAAGTAACCTATGAAAATCTTCAATTACGCGATAAATCGTTTACGGATAAAGTTTTAAAAGAATTCAACACACTTTGTCACACTGAGCCTATCGAAGTGTCTGCGGCTTTCACACCATTTTCGTTACGTAAAATGACAATTGCAAACCGAATCGTTATGTCATCAATGGGTCAATATTCGGCAGAAAACGGACTGGTTAATGATTGGCACTTGGTGCATTACGGAAGTAGAGCAACAGGTGGTGTTGGATTGATTTTGACAGAGATGACTGCTGTTTCAGAAACAGGACGTATTACTTTAGGTTGTGCAGGAATATATACTGAAGAGCAAGTTATTAAATGGAAAAAAATAACAGATTTTACCCATCAAAATACAACAACTAAAATTGGAATTCAACTGGGTCATTCTGGGCGAAAAGGCGCTTCGAAAAAACCATGGGAAACAACTAACTCAACAAATCCCTGGGAATTAATTTCGGCTTCGCCTATAGCATTTTCAGATAATTTTACCATTCCAAAAGCAATGACAATGTCAGATATGGATTTAGTAGCTTCTCAATTTGTAGAGGCTGCAAAAAATGCAGAATCAGCTGGATTTGACATGATAGAATTACAAGCACACCATGGCTTCTTGTTGGCCTCATTCTTATCGCCACTTTCCAATAGCAGAAAAGACGAATTTGGCGGGAGTATTGAAAATAGACTCCGGTTTCCACTTCGCGTGTTTAGTGCTATTCGAGATGTATTTCCTAGTGAAAAACCTATTTCAGTAAGGATATCTGCAACCGATTGGGCTGATGGTGGTGTTGTAGAAGATGAAGTTTTATTTATAGCCAATGCTTTTAAAGCAGCGGGAGCTGATATTATTAATGTCTCGACTGGAAATACTGTTACAACTCAAAAACCACAAACCGGGAGAATGTGGCAAACCCCATATTCAGATTTAATCCGAAATTCAGTTCATATACCAACAATAACTTCAGGGCAAATTCAAGACATTGATCAAATTAATACAATTTTACTTAATGGGAAAGCCGATTTAGTAGCGCTAGGACGACCACTATTGGCTGATGCAAATTTTGTCAGGAATGCACAAGCCTATGAACAATTTGAAGCTACTGATATTCCGATGCAATACAAAATGGGGAATTCTCATTTATTTCCGTTGAAAGCATCCGAAAGAAAGCAAATTGAAAGCATGAAAATTGCACTAAAACCAAAAAGTAATAAATTATAAATTTAAAAATCAAGATTTCAAACGCTAATAAATCTTAAAAATAGAAATTGGGATTTAAATATTAGAATTTTAAAATGAAACATTACGAAGATAATTTCGCGCAAAATAGCCTTCCTCCATTTGAGTCACAACCAAAATATTCCTTTTTGGATAAAACTCCTTTTCAACACCCTGAACTATTGAACTGTGTGGATAGACTTCTTGACAATCACATTAGAGAAGGTCGTGGAAATAAGGTTTGCATTCGTACCTTTAAAGAAACATGGACGTATCAGGATTTATTTGAAATATCAAATCAAATAGCCTATGTATTGCGTGACGATTTTGGATTAAAATCTGGAAATCGCGTTTTAATTAGATCTTCAAATAATCCGATGATGGTAGCCTGTTGGTTTGCTATTTTAAAGGTTGGCGGAATTGTTGTTGCCACAATGCCATTACTTCGGTCAAAAGAATTAAGCACTATCATTGATTGTGCTCAAATAAGCCATTGTTTGTGTGCTTCAGATTTGGCTGAAGAAATTAAATTAGTTGAATCTGTATTCAAAACAACAACGCTTTTTTTTGATGACTTGATGAATTTAGCACAATCAAAACCTAAATCATTCACAAATTACCACACAAAATCAACCAGTGTGGCTCTGATAGGTTTTACTTCGGGTACTACAGGATTACCAAAAATGACTGCGCATTTTCATAGAGATGTATTAAACATTTGCGAAGCATTTCCACGGTTTTCATTGCAACCAACAGAAAAAGACATTTTTACTGGAAGCCCTCCAATCGGATTTACATTTGGTCTTGGTGGATTAGTTTTATTTCCATTGTACTATGGTGCCTCTACATTTTTAATTGAGAAACCAAGTCCGGAACTCTTATTACAAGCTATTCAAGATTTCAAAATAACCATTTGCTTTACTGCTCCTACGGCTTGGAGAATCATTACAACCAAGGTAAACGAATTTGATATATCCAGTTTGCGAAAATGTATTTCGGCAGGGGAATCATTACCGCTAAAAGTTTGGGAAGATTGGCACAAAACAACAGGATTGAAAATTATTGATGGGATTGGTGCAACAGAGATGCTGCACATCTTTATTTCGTCAAATGAGGATATTATGAAACCGGGGGCAACAGGCATTGCTATAACTGGTTATGAAGCTAAAGTTATTGATAACAATGGGAATCAACTTCCAACAAATGAATCAGGTAGACTAGCGGTTCGTGGAATTACAGGATGTAAATATTTAAATCGATTAGAAAAACAAAAAGACTATGTAGCAGCAGGATGGAATATCACGGGTGATATATTTAAACAAGATGAAGATGGTTATTTTTGGTTTGTCGCTCGTGGGGATGATATGATAATTTCATCGGGCTATAATATTGCTGCCATTGAAGTAGAATCAGTACTTTTAAATCACGATGCTGTTTTAGAATGTGCAGTAGTTGGCTTAGCAGATGTTGAACGAGGCATGTTAGTATGTGCTTACATTGTGTTAAAAAATAAAGATAATGCAAACGACACACTCAAAAGTGATATTCAATTATGGTTCAAACAGGTGGCGGCACCCTATAAATATCCGCGTCAAATTTTATTTGTAGAATCCTTACCCAAGACAGAAACAGGAAAAATTCAACGATTTAAATTGAAGTGATTAGTAAATAGCGAAAAGTAATTAGCGAAAAAGTATACACAATCTTGTCATTCCGACGTAAGGAGGAATCTCATAAATTATAAAAAAAAAGAAAATGAGTCAATTTACCAAAAAAGAAAAAATACGTTTCAAACACGTCGATTATGCTGGTATCGTATTCTACCCACGATTTTTAGAAATGCTAAACGACTTGGTTGAAGATTGGTTTGATGAGGCTTTAGATCGGCCTTTCTCAAAGATTCACGAAACTCATGGGATTCCGACTGTAGATTTAAAAGTGCAGTTCAAAAATGCAGTCCGAATTGGTGAGGTTTTAAGCAAAAAATTGTGGGTAATTAAATTAGGTGGCGCTTCGGTTATCTGTGGTTTTGAATTTGAAAATGAAGAAGGAAAAATTTGCTTATCAGGTGAAGTAACTCTTGTAAATGTTGCCATTTCAGCAAACCGAAATGACATTAAATCCCAACCTTTTGATGATGCTATTAAAAATAAAATTATGAATTATTTAATGTAATTTTAGTGTTTATAAGAAGTATAATTCTAAAATTAATTCACAATTTGTAATATATAAAAATATGGAATTCAAAAAATTTAAAGCAGCAGCAATTCAAACATCACCCGTTTATCTTAATGTTGAAAAGACAATAGACAAAGCGGTATCA
Source organism: Flavobacterium psychrophilum (assembly GCA_945907225.1). Classification (GTDB taxonomy): domain Bacteria; phylum Bacteroidota; class Bacteroidia; order Flavobacteriales; family Flavobacteriaceae; genus Flavobacterium; species Flavobacterium psychrophilum_Q. Next base: position 3,626 of record CAMDSN010000190.1, read on the forward strand.
ATTGTTAGAGAAGCTACAGCAAATGGGGCTAATTTAGTTGCTTTTCCTGAAGTGTTTGTTGCTGGATACCCCTATTGGAATTGGATAATGACACC
>CAMDSN010000191.1 GCA_945907225.1 Flavobacterium psychrophilum
GCTGTTCGTGGCGGTTCATGGAAGGACGTAGCTTATTTTCTACAAGTGAGCACAAGAGATTTTGAATATGCAGATTCTGCAAGAAGTTACATTGGCTTCAGAACTGTTCAAGATTACATGGGGACAAAAGATACCAAAAAAGACAATTCTAAAAAGTAATTCAAACAAACCTTAAATATTTAACTTAATTAACTAAATTTATTTTATTATGGCCTTACTACCTAAAAAAGCTATGAATTTTGCCTACGGAATGGGCGCAGCAGTTGTAATTGTTGGAGCATTATTTAAACTTGAGCACTGGCCTGGTGCATCAACATTGTTGGTAATCGGATTATTAACCGAAGCATTAATTTTTGGCTTATCTGCTTTTGATACACCCGACAAAGAGTATGACTGGTCAATTGTGTATCCTGAATTGGAAGGTGGTGAAGTAAAGGCAAAAACTGCCAAAAAAGAAGATCCTAAAGAAGCTCAAGGTTTGTTATCTCAAAAATTAGACGAGATGCTAAAAGAAGCTAAAATTGATAGTGCACTAATGGAAAGTCTTGGAAACAGTATTAAGAATTTTGAAGGTGCTGCAAAGGCAATTTCTCCTACAGTAGATTCTATTACTTCAACAAAAAAGTATGCTGAAGAAATGACAAAAGCCGCTTCTCAATTAGAAACGTTAAATGGCATGTATCAAGTACAATTACAAAGTGCGGAAAGAAATGCTAAAATAAATGATGAGGTTGCCGAAAACAATTTAAAATTAAAAGATCAAATGCAAAGCTTAACTTCTAATCTATCTACATTAAATAATGTATATGGCGGAATGCTTTCTGCAATGAACAATAAAGGATAATTAGTTTTTTTAACTATAATTATAAAAAATAATAATTTAAACTAATTAGAAAAAATGGCAGGAGGAAAATTAACCCCTAGACAGAAGATGATTAACCTTATGTATTTGGTTTTCATCGCAATGTTGGCATTAAATATGTCCAAAGAAGTATTAACCGCGTTTGGTTTAATGAACGATAAATTTACAACTATAAATAACTCTCAAACCGAACAAAATTCAAAGTTAGCCCAGCTATTAGGTCAAAAAGCTGCAGAAAACCCTGGTTTTATTCAATCTTTAGCTATGTCCAAAGAAGTTAATTCTTCTACTAACGAATTATATGAATTTATTGATAAGATTAAATCTGATGACATCTTAAAAGATTTTAAACTTAAAGATGGTGTTTTACCTTATGAACAAATGGACAAAAGTAACATAGATGAAAAATGGTTTGCTGGTGATGGTTATTCTGTGAGAGGTAAAGAGATTGTTGGCAAAATTGATGCCTACAGAAATAAAATGAAAGCATTGTTTACTAAAGATGTTAAATATCAGTCTTTAATGATTAAGATAAACAAGATGTTTAATACAGACAAAGTTAAAAGTAGAGAAGGTATAAAACAATTGTATTTAGATTACCACTACAAAGGGTACCCTGCAATTGCCTCAGTAGCTAAGTTAACAGCATTACAAAATGATTTGAAAACGATTGAAAATGAGTCTTACAATATTTTCTTAGGAAATGCATACAAAGAGGCAGCTTCGATGAAAAATTTCCAAGCCATTGTTGTTTTAGATAAAAATGCTTATTTCGAAGGCGAAACAATCACGGGTAAAGTAGTGTTAGGAAGATATGACAAAAATACGGTTCCAACTTCTTTCCAAGGACCTGGACGAATTGAAAACGGTCAGGCTATAATATCCATGACGGCTGGTGGTGTTGGTGAACATGACTTAGGTGGTAAATTTACGTTCCTAGAAGATGGAAAATCAGTTCCGCTTGATTTTAAAGGAACCTATGTTGTTGTTCCTAGACCAAATACAGCCAATATATCTGCAGACAAAATGAACGTAGTTTATCGTGGCTTACCTAATCCTATGACTATTTCATTTGGTGGTATACCAGATAATGCAGTTTCAGCCTCGGCTCCTGGATTATCTTCAGCAGGGGGTAAAGGTAAATACAACTTAAACCCTTCAAGTGGTGAAACGGTTACTGTAACAGCAACGGGAACTATGGCAGATGGAAAGAAAGTGTCTGATAGTAAAGTATTTAGAATTAAAGGGATTCCAGCTCCTGTTGCAGCTATTGGTGGTACACCCGGAGCACAAAAAGGAGGGAAAGCTCGTCTTCAAGCTTCAACAATCACAGCTATTTTACCCGACTTTCTTTATGATTTAAAGTTTCAGGTTATAAAGTTTAATTTCAAAGTTTCGGGTCAACCTTCTGTTGATGTAAGCGGTGACCGAGTAAATGCTGCATGTGCTGCTCTTCTTGCTAGATCAAAAGCAGGCGACATAGTAACCATTTCTGATGTTAAAACAAAGATAATTGGAGAAGGTTCAGGTATTCTTACCAAGACTGCTGCTCCTGCAGTATTCGAAATACAATAAATTTTCTAACAACTTTTGTTAGTTAGAATTAATAAATAAAATTATGAAATTGAAAAATCTTTTATTAGCAGTTTTAGTTTTTATTGGAAGTTTTAGTTCTTCTGCACAATCTAATTTGTTAAATGCTAAAACACCTGAAGATATTGGGAAGAAAACAGCTGCTCAATTAGAATCAGATAATGACAAACCACTTCCTTATGGCTATGTTCATGATAGAGATGTATTGATGGGTAAAATGATTTGGGAAGAAATTGATCTTGACGAAAGAGTAAACTTTCCCCTTTATTTTCCTATAGATACTATGGACGTTGCTAAGGATAGAAGATCTCTTTTTCAAGTTTTATTAAATGGTATTAAATCTGGAAAAATTACAGAAGTTTATGGGGATGATTATTTTAATACCAAAAAGACTTTAGCAGATATGTTTTCTGCTTTTCGTTATCTAAAAGTTGTTGAACCTGTTGGAACAGATTTTATTGATGCTGATAAACAGAATCTTTATAATCTTTTAATTACATACAGAGAGGGGGAGTTTAACAAAACTAAGAATCCAGGAGATACATTTGTAATGCCGAAAATGGAAGACTTAGTTGCTGAGGATTATGTTCCCGTAATACCTCGTGAATATTATGAAGAAACTTTTTTAGATGCAAAAGACATATCTGGTTTTAAAATCAAAGGCTTTTGGTATTTTGATAAACGTCAAAGTGAAATGAAATACAGATTACTTGCAATTAGTCCACTTGCGACTGAAGCTAGAGATAAAGCAAAAGGCAATTCTGATTCAATACCTCTATTTTGGGTTTATTTTCCTGCAGTAAGAGATATATTGCATACAGCAAAATCTTTTAATGATAAAAATACTGCTATGCCTATTTCCTTTGATCATTTGTTAAATTCACGTCGATTTAGTGGTAATATTTACAAAGAAGAAAATGTATATGGGGATAGAGAGATTGAGAAGTACATGAAAGATAACGCCTTAAATCAGCTTCTAGAATCGGAAAGAGTGAAGGAAAAGATCCGAAACTTTGAATCGGATATGTGGAACTACTAATTCGATTTTTATTTTAAAATATAAAACTCTCATCTAAAAAGGATGAGAGTTTTTTTTAGCTAGTAATAACTATGTTAGATTTTGTAATTGTTGGTTCGGGTTTAGCGGGAATTTCCTTTGCCGAAACTTTACTGGCAAACAATAAATCTTTTT
>CAMDSN010000192.1 GCA_945907225.1 Flavobacterium psychrophilum
CCAAACCAAAAATCAATTTATCGAGGTAAAGTTCGCGAAGTTTATACTATTAATGATGATATTTTAGTAATGATAGCTACTGATAGGTTATCTGCTTTTGATGTAGTGATGCCTAAAGGAATACCTTATAAAGGACAAATTTTAAATCAAATTGCCGCTAAATTTATGCATTTGACGCAGGACATAGTGCCTAATTGGCTGATTTCTAATCCGGATCCCAATGTTGCCGTTGGATATTTGTGCGTGCCTTTTAAAGTAGAAATGGTTATTCGTGGATATCTTTCAGGACATGCCGCTCGAATTTATGCTCAAGGGGGAAGAACTATTTGTGGTGTTAATTTAATGGAAGGATTAAAGGAAAATGATAAGTTTGAGCAACCAATAATTACACCAACTACCAAAGCCGAAAACGGATCACATGACGAAGATATTTCAAGAGAGCTAATCCTAGCAAGCGGGATTGTTTCTGAAACTGATTATTTGGTTTTAGAAAAATATACACGCGCATTGTTTCAAAGAGGTACAGAAATAGCAGCCTCCCGTGGTTTGATTCTAGTTGATACAAAATATGAATTTGGTAAAACAAAAGACGGTAAGATTGTTTTAATTGATGAAATTCACACACCTGATTCGTCTCGTTATTTTTACACCAAAAGTTATCAGGAATTACAAGATTTGGGACAGGAGCAAAAGCAACTATCGAAGGAGTTTGTCCGTCGTTGGTTAATTGATAATGGGTTTCAGGGATTGGAAGGACAAAGCATACCCAATATGTCAGCACAATATATAGAATCTGTTTCTGAAAGGTATATTGAACTCTATGAAAATATACTTGGCGAGAAATTTATCAAAGCTGACATTTCAAATATCAATCAGAGAATAGAGCAAAATGTGCTAAATTATCTAGGTCAGTATAAATAATTTAATAGGGCGCTTAGTTGTCGAAATAAGAAAATTTATCATTGTTTTTTAATTTTAATAAACTTTCGTAAATTAATTTGATTACGTTTTCTACGTCGTCTCTGTGAACCATTTCAACGGTTGTATGCATATATCGTAGTGGTAATGAAATCAAAGCAGATGCTACCCCACCATTGCTGTATGCAAATGCATCTGTGTCAGTTCCGGTTACTCTCGAAGTTGCATGTCGTTGAAAAGGAATTTTATTCGTTTCAGCTGTCTTAACAATTAGATCTCTTAAGGTATTATGAACAGCAGGTGCATAGGCAATTACAGGTCCTTTACCAATTTTTAAATCGCCTTCAATTTTTTTCTCAATCATCGGCGTGTTGGTGTCATGACATACATCTGTAACTATGGCAACATTTGGTTTAATAGTGTTGGTTATCATCTCTGCCCCACGAAGACCTATTTCTTCTTGAACAGAATTGGTAACATACAATCCGAACGGTAATTTTATTTTATTTTCTTTTAATAGCCTAGCAACTTCAGCTATCATAAATCCTCCCATTCTATTATCTATGGCGCGACAAACAAATTTATTGCCATTTAAAATCATAAACTCATCTGGATAGGTAATAACACAACCCACATGAACTCCCAATTTTTCTACTTCCTCTTTTGTAGAACAGCCACAATCAATAAATATGTTATGAAGGCTGGCAGATTCTTCCTTACCTCGGTTTCGAGTATGAATTGCAGGCCATCCAAAAACACCCTTAACGATGCCTTTTTTAGTATGAATATTTACCCTTTTAGACGGAGCAATTTGATGATCTGAACCCCCATTTCTAATTACATATATTAATCCCTCAGCTGATATATAATTTACATACCACGAAATTTCATCAGAATGTCCCTCAATTACCACCTTATATTTGGCATCTGGATTAATAACACCAACTGCAGTTCCGTATGTGTCAGTGATAAAAGTATCAACATATGGCTTTAAATAATTCATCCATAGTTTTTGGCCATTAGATTCATATCCAGTTGGAGAAGCATTGTTTAAGTAGGTTTCAAGAAATGATAATGAAGATTTTGTAAGTATTGATTTTGATGCCATAGTTTTTTTTTGCTAAAATATAAATTTGGCATTACAGTTGTTAAGCCTTATCCATATTTTATTCCAAAATATTTTAATCTATTAAATTAAATACTAATCTCATTCTTAAATTTAAAACCAATTATATGCAATCCAAATGGAATTACTCATTTTTACTACTTGCCATTACTTTTTTTTCAAATGCACAAATCTCAACTGAACCTCTAAATAAAGTAGAAATTGTGATAGATGAAAACGACACAATCGTCCCGCTTGACGAGGTTGTGGTTTACAGGCATAAGATGACAGCCGAAGAGAAGAAAGAGTTTTTGTTGTTGCAAAATAGAGTTTACAAAGTGTATCCAATTGCCAAGATTGCTGCCGAAAGGTTAAGCACCCTAAACAAGAGTATTGGTAAATTGAAAACGAACAGAGAAAAAAAGAAATATTTCAAAATAGTGGAAGATTACATGGAAAATGAATTTACTGTTCAGTTAAAAAAACTTTCTCGAAAACAAGGTCAGATATTAGTTAAACTTATACATAGACAAACGGGATCGAGTACTTTCGACTTGATAAAAGATTATAAAAGCGGGTGGAAAGCTTTTTGGTCCAACAATACCGCAAAACTTTTTGATATAAATCTGAAATTAAAATACGATCCCTATCAATCTAATGAAGATTTCCTTATAGAATGTATACTTGACCGCGCTTTTACTAATGGTAGGTTGGTGAATCAAAAATCTTCCAATCCTATCGACATTGATGTTTTATATGATTTTTGGGATAATAAAACTCGTGCTTCAAAGAAATAAGAAAAATCTATCCGTTTTGAGTAGTTTATTATTATCATTTAACCTGTTGGGTGTAATTAATCAAAATCTTATATTAGTACACTTTTTCCTGTAAATTTATATTCAATTAGAACAAAAATGTTAGTCTGAGCTCCGCCTGTACTGACGAAGGAAGTATAGAAGACATTAAAAAAGATACATTTCGACAAGCTCAATGTGACAGTTTAGTATAAATTAGCCATAAAAAATAATTACACCCAACGGGTTATCATTTAATTTTTCAATATTTTACATATCAGGCTTTTAAAAAAGGGTTTAAAAAAGGTTATAAATATGTTGGCTTAGTTTTTTACAATAACTTATATTTGCTCCCCGCAATGGTAAAAAACAGTTTTTATTAGTTATTTATATTTTTCAAAAAAAAATAAAAAAAAATATTTTCAAAAAGGCTTGTTAGTTAATAAAGAATAATTACTTTTGCACCCGCTTTGGATAACAATACAATCAAAAGGTATTATTAAAAAGGCTATAAACACGTTCGTAGACATATTGAATTGACAGCCGTTTCGGGATTTATTCCGAGACAAAAAAGAGAGTAAGAGAAATTAATAGAATTGAAGCACTAGCCTTTGTCTATAAAAAAGCTCGCAAGAGCAGACCCTGATTTATCCTGAATTTATTTCAGGAACACAGGTCAAAAATATACGATGAAGAGTTTGATCCTGGCTCAGGATGAACGCTAGCGGCAGGCTTAACACATGCAAGTCGAGGGGTATAGTAGCAATACTAGAGACCGGCGCACGGGTGCGTAACGCGTATGCAACCTACCTTTTACAGAGGGATAGCC
>CAMDSN010000193.1 GCA_945907225.1 Flavobacterium psychrophilum
AAGATAAAAAGTAGTTCTAAATGTTGTAATTTTTAAGAAACCAATAACATAACAATAACATATAATTAACACTCTAACTAAAAAATTGGGTCTATTTTTGTTCTGTTATAAAATAAATTTTGTTTTTTTTTGGTTATAGGTTAGTTTAAGAACTGTCAATTCTGCTGAGAATTGACAGTTTTTTTTTATGTAATAGAATTAATAAAAAAAATTACTTCGCTATTAAATAAATGCGGTTTTTCAACATTAACTACATGTCCGCAATTGGGAATAACTACTAAACTTGATGATTTATAATGACTTTGAGTCACTTTTTTTACTGATGGCAAAAACATATAATCTTCGTCTCCCATTATATAAAGGGTTGGAATATTAATTTCAATCTGTCGAAATAATCTCAAAATCGGGTTTATCTCTGCAGTTAGTTTAAACCAGCGTATAAACTCTTTTTGGTATAATTTCTTTGCTTCATTAATAAATAAAATTCGGGATTTTTTACTCTTCTCATTTGGCATAATTACAAAGGCAAAAAATTTATACAATAGTAAATAAGGCAAGACATATTTAAATATGTTTCCCACTCGCATTAAAATTTGAGATCTAAAATTCAACTTTAAAATAGCGCCACCAAGGATCATACTTTCTACACGGTGCGAATGCATTTCAGCTAATTGACGAATAAGAATTGTGCCTAGCGAAATTCCAACGAAATGTGATTTTTGAATTTTCAAATGATCCAAAACTTCTACTATATCCTCAGCCAAGGCAGTGAAGGTATATTTTTTTTTGAATGCTTTTTGGATTTCATTTTTGGAGTTGCCGTGACCTCTTAAATCCAATAACAAGACATTAAATTCTTTTTGAAATTCTCTAATTTGCTTATACCAAATTGCAGAACTTCCGCCCGCACCATGAACAAAAGTGACCCACTTTGAGTCACTTGAGTTTGAATAAATAGTATAATTAATCACTGAGTTGTATTGAGAATTGGATCAAAAATAGGAAAAGAAATCAACAAAGATTATTCATTGTTATTAATTGTGTGTAATTGTTTGAAATAGTGGAATGCTTTAACCATTCTACTTCCATACCATGAGAACATTTCACCGTCAACAAAAATCATCTTTGAATGATGAGTATATCTTCCAATTTCAAAGGCATGTTCATCATTAAAAGGAAAAGGTTCAGATGACAATAATATAAGCTCGGGATCACCTTGAATTCTCATTTTTTGAATAATCACTGTTGGATATCGTTCGTCATTATTTTCATAAATGTTCTTAAAATTATTTATTTTTAACATTTCGTTTATGAAAGTATCATTTCCAGCAACCATATAGGGATTTGCCCAAATAAAATAAGCTACTCTTTGAGTGGGCCTATTTTTAACAAAGCCCAAAAATTCCTGCTGAGCGTGATTTATTTTGTCAATCCATTTTTGAGCTTCTATACGCTTGTTAAATAAATAACCAAAATCTAAAATCATTTTCAAATTATCGCTAAAAGTAGTTACGTTAGTTACCCATACATTACAAATTTTACCTAATTCATTAACCATTTCCATCGTATTTTCTTCTTTGTTGGCAATGATAATATCAGGTAATAACGATCTGATTTTCTCTAGATCTACTTTCTTTGTTCCTCCAACAATTTTTTTTGTGGATTTTAAATGAAAAGGATGTATGCAAAATTTTGTAATCCCAACAATGTAATCTTCCAAACCCAAATCATATAAAAGTTCTGTTTGCGAGGGAACAAGAGAAATTATGCGCATAGGTAGCCTACTAAAAACATGTTTTGTACCCAGTTGATCAGTATGTGATTTAGAATTAAAAATATAAATTACAATTTAGTTAGAGCGCAATTTATAATTTTCTAACAATACTTTCATTTCCTGTTGAATCTTGAGCGCTTCCTCTCTAGCCTTTTGAGCAAAATCTTCTCCAGAAGAAGCATAAATAATAGCACGAGAAGAATTGATTAGCAATCCTATAGTATCATTCATTCCGTATTTACAAACTTCTTGCAAACTGCCGCCTTGAGCTCCAACTCCTGGAACAAGCAAAAAATTATTAGGAATAATTTTGCGTATTTCCTGAAAATATTCTGCTTTTGTTGCTCCAACTACATACATCAAATTTTTGGCATTTTTCCATCTCAAAGAAGTCTGAATCACTGTTTTGTATAATTCGTTTCCGTTAACGTTCATTGTTTGAAAATCAAAAGCGCCTTCATTTGAAGTTAGAGCCAGCAAAATAGTGTGTTTGTTTTCAAAAGCCAAGAAAGGTTCAACGGAGTCTTTCCCCATATATGGAGCAACTGTAATACTGTCAAAGTTTAAATCTTCCAGAAAAGCTTTGGCATACATGGTGGATGTATTTCCAATATCGCCGCGTTTTGCATCGGCAATAGTGAATATTTCGGGATAATTTGCGTTTATATAATTTATCGTTTTCTCAAGGGAAGCCCAACCTTTTAATCCATAAGCTTCATAGAAAGCCATATTAGGTTTATACGAAACACATAAATCATGAGTAGCATCAATTATGGCTTTATTGAATTCAAAAATTGGATCTTCTAAACTGAGTAAATGAGGAGGAATTTTTGATAAATCTACATCCAACCCAATACACAAATAGGATTTTTTAAGCTGAATTTGTTCTACAAGTTTTTCTGTTGTCATTATTCAATATTATTTTAAATAATTCATTCTAAACAAAAAAAGTCCCAAAACGGGACTTTAGTTATACTTTAAAAGACTTCACTCTCCTTTAATTTCTCCATATTGTTAACTAATTGAAGTTCGTCAACAAATTTTTGAATTTTACCATTCATAACTCCATCCATATCAAAAACATCCAAGCCAATTCTATGATCTGTTACACGGCCTTGCGCATAGTTATATGTTCTAATTTTAGCCGAGCGATCACCAGAACTTACTTGAGAAGTTCTTTTGGTTGCATCTTCAGCTTGTTTTTTTGCTAATTCCTGTTCGTACAAACGAGACCTAAGAACATTTAAAGCTTTATCCTTATTTTTATGTTGTGATTTTTGATCTTGACACTGGGCTACCAAACCCGTTGGAATATGCGTTAGTCGGACAGCTGACTTGGTTGTGTTTACCGACTGGCCACCGGGACCTGACGAACAGAAAAAGTCAACTCGAACATCATTCATGTCAATTTGCACGTCAAACTCTTCAGCCTCTGGTAAAACCATTACCGTTGCGGCCGATGTGTGGACTCTTCCTTGTGTTTCAGTTTGTGGTACACGTTGCACTCTATGTACGCCAGCCTCAAATTTAAGGGTACCATATACATCTTCTCCAGTAACTTCAAAAATCACTTCTTTAAAACCACCAGAAGTTCCTTCATTCAAGTCAACAACTGAAGTTCTCCAACCACGACTTTCACAGTATTTCGTATACATCCTAAATAGATCACCAGCAAAAATTGAAGCCTCGTCACCGCCAGTTCCTGCTCTAATTTCTACCATAACATTTTTGGCATCTTCAGGATCTTTAGGAATCAACATAAACTTAATTTCTTCTTCCAATTCGGGTAAACGATCCTTAGCCTCATCCAATTGCATTTTGGCCATTTCTACCATTTCAGCATCGGAACCATCTGCTATAAT
>CAMDSN010000194.1 GCA_945907225.1 Flavobacterium psychrophilum
AAAAATAAAGAAAATGATTTTATCTCTAATAATTGGTGTGGTATTTATTTTAATTGGTATTTCTTTGAAGAAGAACAATCAAAATCCCCTTTCAAAATTTTCTAATCTGTTCAACATCCTTGGTTTTGCGGTTATTTTACTTGGGCTATTATCTTCGCTTTTTAGACAAGTTGACGCAGGTAAAGTGGGCGTAAAATCCCTTTATGGAAACGTACAGCCTGATATTTTAGAGAGTGGGCTGCATGTGGTAAATCCGCTTTTAGACATTACAATTTTTGACATCCAAACTCAAAATTACACCATGTCTGCTATACATACTGAAGGGGCTAAAGATGGCGATGATGCTATTAGAGTTTTGTCAAATGATGGATTGGAGGTTGTCATTGATTTGACCGTTTTATATAAAGTTCTTCCAACTGAAGCGCCCAAAATTTTAAAAGGAATTGGTCAAGATTATATTGATAAGATAGTTCGTCCAGTGACTAGAACACGTATTAGAGACAATGCAGTTTTTTATGATGCGGTGGCGTTATATTCTACTAAAAGAGAGGAATTTCAGCAGCGTATTTTTAAAACAATTGAAGACGATTTTAAAAAGCGAGGTCTGGTTTTAGAGCAATTGTTGATTAGAAATATTAACCTTCCAACATCAGTTAAGACAACAATTGAAAGTAAGATTAATGCCGAGCAGGATGCTCAAAAAATGATATTTGTTCTTCAAAAAGAAAAACAAGAAGCAGAGCGCAAGCGAGTAGAGGCTCAAGGTATTGCAGATTATCAAAAAATTATTTCTTCAGGTCTAACAGATAAGCAATTACAATACGAACAGATTAAGGCTCAAAAAGAGATTGCCACTTCTGCTAATACTAAAATTATTTTTATGGGTAAAGGAAATGCACCCGTAATTTTGTCTGATAAATAAAAAAAATAAAAAAAGAGAATAGAAAATAGATGATAGACTTTTGAATAAGTTATATATTTTTGTCTTTAATCTATTCTCTATTTTCTAATATCTTAAATTATGCAATTACCAAAATTTGTACTCGCCGACAACTCTGACTTTCCTGATGACATTTTTGTAATTCATCTAGATTTTCCTCGTTTTATTATCAATTTAAAAGATGACGAAGTAGAGTTTATGGAAGATTTAGAAGGTGAAGATGAAACCGAATTAGAATCGGAAATGGAGCATTTAATTACTTTGGCAGGAGAATTCTATGATAGAGAAATGGAAGGATATGAAGAATAATTATCTGTTTTTTCTTTAATTTTAATAAGTAGTTTTCATATTGGTTTGACCAACATGAAAACTTTTTTTTAATGAAGTTCAAAATAATTAATAATTTTGATTAGCTTGCATTCTCTCATCTTAAATTCATTCTAAATAGTATTCTAAATAGTTATGAAACACAATAAAGAACATATCATTATAATTCTGTTGATAATACTCTCATCTTTTAGAATTATGGCTCAGCAAGCAATTAATGCTTCTGGCGCAAACGCTACGGGTAGTGGAGGCAGCGTAAGTTATTCAGTTGGTCAAGTACTGTATACGACCAACTCAGGTTCTAATGGTTCCTCTGCGCAGGGCGTTCAACAACCTTATGAAATTTCAACAACTTTAAGTTTACCTGAAGCTAATGATATTCGATTGATGAGTGTATATCCAAATCCAACTACTAATAGAGTTGTTCTAAATGTCGGGAATTATGGAACAACTAACCTTTCGTTACAATTTATTGATATTAATGGCAGAATTCTTTTAGAAAATAAAATCATCAATATCGAAACTAATTTAGATATTGAAAATTATCCTGTAGCAATTTATTTTCTCAAGGTTATGGATAAAAACAGTGCAATAAAAATATTTAAAATCATTAAAAATTAAGACTATGAAATCAAAATCATTACTTTTTAAATTTGTATTATTGATATTCTTAAGTAGCAACATGCAAACTTTATGCGCACAGGCTCCTCAAAAAATGAGTTATCAAGCGGTGATAAGAAATACAAGTAATACTCTGGTAGTCTCTTCACCAGTAGGAATGAAAATCAGTATTTTGCAAGGTTCTACTTCTGGTTCATCGGTATATACTGAAACTCAAACAACTTCTACTAACGCAAATGGATTAGTAAGTTTAGAAATTGGAACAGGAATAGTAGTTTCTGGAAATTTCGCTACTATTAATTGGGCAACAGGACCTTATTTTATTAAAACAGAAGTTGATCCTTTAGGAGGAACAAGTTATACCATAGTGGGAACAAGCCAATTAATGAGCGTTCCCTATGCCTTGTTTGCTGCTGGTAGCGGAAATGGTGAAGCTCCGGGAAGCGCTGTTGGCGACATGAAATATTGGAACGGAACGGCATGGACAATGATTCCGGTGGGTACTCCAGGTCAGTTTTTACAATTGAATTCGTCTAATATTCCTAGTTGGACGGGTGGGACATTTGCGGCCTTAACTCTTAACCCGATTCCTAATCAAGTAAGCAGTTTTTCCCCCGGTGAATCTGTATCAGGTAATCTCTCAAGCACAGGTTTAACTAGTTCTGGAGGATCACCAAACGTACAAATTGGTTTTTGTTGGAATACTAGTCCAAATCCCACTGTTGCTGATAATCAAGCTATATTTTATCAATATGCAGGTACAGGAAACTTTACAGGTAGTGTTTTTTCATTACTTCCTAGTACAACTTATTATGTTCGTGCGTTTGCAATCAATAGTGCAGGAACTTCTTATAGTAATCAGCAAAGTTTCACTACTTTCACACCTACTATTCCAACGCTGACAACTACAGCTGTCTCTAATGTAACCGGAGGAACTGCTGATGGAGGTGGAACAGTTACCAACGATGGAAATGCACTTGTCTCTGCAAGAGGAGTTTGTTGGAGTACATCACCTAATCCAACTTTAGCCGATAGTTTTACTTCTAATGGATTTGGAACAGGTATTTTCAGTAGTACCATTAATGGATTAGTAATCAGCACAACTTATTATTTACGGGCTTATGCCACCAATGTGGCAGGTACAGCATATGGTAATCAGGTTACTTTTACTACCACATCAACATTATCAATTGGTAGTTTCCATCAAGGTGGACTAATTGGCTATTTATTGCAATCCGGCGATCCAGGCTATAGTTCGACAATTCCACACGGTATAATTATTTCACAGAACAATGTAGCTGGAGGAGTAATTTGGGGTTGCCAAGGAACATTAATTTCTGGTGCAAATTCAACCGTTATAGGAGGCGGAGCACAAAACACCTTAGATATAATAGCAGGATGTTCAATACCAGGAATTGCAGCAGCATTGTGTGATAATTTAGTGTTAAATGGATACACTGATTGGTTTTTACCTTCTGATAATGAATGGATTGCCTTGAGTTCACCAGCCGCAATTACATCAAATGTTGTTGTTAACCAGCAGGGATATTGGACTTCTAATCAATATAACGCAAATAATGCAAATATTTTGTTTAATAATTATCCAAATTATTCAGGAGCCATAATTAATATTGGTAAAGACGACTTCAATGCGTACGGTGGAGTAGTTAGAGCAATTCGAATGTTCTAACCTTTAAAATAAGTACTTAACAAACTCATTGCAGCTGCAAAAGGTGAAATTTCA
>CAMDSN010000195.1 GCA_945907225.1 Flavobacterium psychrophilum
AAAATGGCAGAATTTGACTTCGAAGGATGGCATGCAGATCCATATATTGCAAGAGAGTTTCACGGAGTTTGGGGTGATTTTGATGTGAAAATTACCATTGATAAAAACTATATACTTGGAGGAAGTGGCTACCTAAAAAATAAAAACGAAATGGGTTTTGGCTACCAAGATGAAGGTATAAAAGTGCCTGTAAGTGGAAAAACAAAAACATGGCACTTTGAGGCACCAAACGTTCACGATTTTACATGGGCCGCGGATAAAGATTACTTACACGATGTTGTAAAAGGGCCTAATAATGTTGAACTGCATTTTTTATACAAAAACAATCCGAAAATAATTGAAAATTGGAAGAACTTACAGCCCCTTATGATAAATGTAATGGCGTTTTTCAATAAAACGGTTGGGGATTATCCCTACAAACAGTATTCATTCATTCAGGGTGGGGATGGCGGAATGGAATATGCAATGTGTACATTAATGCTTGGAAACGGAACGCTTGAGGGTCTTTCAGGAACTGCAATTCATGAATTAGGACATTCCTGGTTTCAACATGTTCTGGCTTCAAATGAATCTAAATTTGCCTGGATGGACGAGGGTTTTACAAGCTATATTGAAGATTTAGCCTTAAATGAAATTGGAAATGTAAAATCTGAAAATCCTTTTGAAAATTCCTATAAGGCCTACGTTAAACTAGTAGAATCGGGGAAAGAACAACCCCTCTCTACTCACGCTGACCGATACGATGAAAATAGAAGTTACAGCATTGCGTCCTATGTAAAAGGATCCATTTTTTTGTCCCAATTAGAATATTTAATTGGAAAAGAAAATATGCAAAAAACATTAAAACGATTTTTTAACGATTTCAAATTTAAACACCCAACACCAAATGACATCAAGAGAACAGCTGAAAAAGTATCGGGGGCAAATCTAGACTGGTACTTAACAGACTGGACGACTACTCTTAACACTATTGATTATGAAATAAACAATGTTGAAAACATCGAAGGGAATCAAAAAACAAGAGTCTCTTTAAAAAGAAATGGTAGAATGCCAATGCCAATTGACATTTTAATTGACTATGAAGATGGAACAAAAGAAAGCTTTTATATACCCTTACGGTTAATGAGTTATGAAAAATCTAACCCAAATCCGAAAATAAAAAGGACCGTATTAAATGATTGGACGTGGGCCAACCCAAATTATAACTTTGAAATATCAAAGCCAAAAAACCGTATTAAAAAAATTACCATTGATCCTAATGGCTATATGGCAGATATAAAAAAAGAAAATAATTACTATGAAATAAAGTAATGCAGAAAAGCATTCCATTGATTTCTTCAAAGTGAAATAGAATTTGTAATTTTACTCCGATTATTTAAATTTCAAAAGAGTATAAATCATCAAAAATTAAATAAAAAAGGTGATTCTTTTTTTAAACTAATTTATACTGAAAAGATTAATATAAAAAGCGAGAGGGTTTTAATGACTTTTTTACTGTTTATCGAAAATAATAATGAATTTTACTTACCCAAAAGACGAAAAATTAAAAAGTAAAAAAATTATAGATTTGCTTTTTTCTGAAGGTAAATCGGTTAGTAAATATCCTTTACGATTGGTTTACTTAAAATATGATTTTGAAACAGCTGCGCCAATTAAAATTGGCGTTTCCGTATCTAAAAAGTATTTTAAAAATGCTGTAGATCGGAATTACTTTAAACGCATTTTAAGAGAAACTTATCGGCTGAATAAGAAAATTATTTCTGAAACTATCGATTCAAAATATTGCTTGATGTTTTTTTATCAAACCACTGATAAATTGGCATTTCAAGAAATTAATAATAAAACAATCCAACTTTTTGAAAAATTTATTAAAATAATTCAATTAGAAAAAAACGAAAATTAAACTAAACAATATTTCTATATTCGTTAGTTGTCTAAAAATAAAAATATGTCTACACAAATTAAAAAACGATATATCATTCCGGTAATTTTGAGTGTTTTCCTATTTATTGGCGTTAGCTTTAAAGAGGACTTTTTTGAAATTTCTAAACAAATAGAAATTTTCACTACCCTTTTTAAAACTATAAATCAAAATTATGTAGACGAAACCAATCCGGCCGAACTAATGGATAAGGCAATTAAAAGCATGTTAGCCGATTTAGATCCGTATACCAATTATTTTAACGAACAAGATGTTATTAAATTTAAAATAAATAATACGGGGGAATATACTGGAATTGGTGCCATGATTACCCGAAAAGAAGACAAGCTAATTATTAAAGAGCCTTATAAAGGTTTTCCTGCTGATAAAGCTGGTTTAAAAGCCGGTGATGAAATCACCCAAATTGGAGATGTTCTTTTAGCCGATTTTAAAGATGATGCTTCTCAATTAATGAAGGGCGCAAAAGGCACTAAAATTAATATAAAATACTTGAGACAAGGCAAGGGATATACAACCAGTATTGTTTTAGATGAAGTAGCGGTAAAAGCAGTTCCTTTTTTTGGAATGGTTGATGATAAAACGGGATATATAGTATTATCACAATTTAACCAAAAAGCATCTTTTGAAACGAAGGAAGCCCTTGAAAAATTAAAGGAGAGTGGTGCCACACAAATTGTTTTAGATTTAAGAGGAAATCCGGGAGGTTTATTAAATGAAGCTGTAAATATTTGTAATTTATTTGTGCCAAAAAACGAGATCATTGTTACTACAAAATCAAAAAACACTAAATATAACAACACGCATAAAACAAGCAAGGAACCAATAGATATAGAAATTCCGCTTATCGTAATTGTTGATGGAAAAAGCGCGTCAGCCTCTGAAATTGTTTCAGGAGCTTTACAAGATTTAGATCGCGCAGTCATAATTGGCAGCAGAAGTTTTGGAAAAGGGTTGGTTCAAAGACCAATAGATATGACTTATGGAACTCAAGTTAAAGTTACTATTTCAAAATATTACACCCCATCTGGAAGATGTATTCAGGCTTTAAATTATTCCAATAAAGATAAAGCAGGTAAAGCAACAAGAACAGAAGAAAAAAATTATACTGCTTTTAAAACAAAAAAAGGACGGGTCGTTTATGATGGGGGTGGCATTTTACCCGATGTTGTTCTAGAGAATACAAAAACAAGTAAAATAGCGGAAGCATTACAAAAAAATGAAGGGATTTTTAAGTATGCCACCTATTATTACTACAAAAATCCTACGCTAGGAGATAAAATACCAACAATAGGAGATGCAGAGATTGAAGATTTTAAAATGTTTTTAAAAAATGAAAAGATCGCATTGGATACGGAAACAGAGCTAGCATTAAAAAACACCTTTGAAAAAGCAAAAGATGAGAATGTGGATAGCGCCATTCATGCCGAATACCAACAATTGTTATTGGCGCTTCAAAAAAGCGAAGAGACTTTAATTGATAAAAATAAAAAGGAAATTAAAAATTTAATTTTAGACGAAATAATTAAGCGCTATCAATATAAAGAGGGCTTATACCAATATTATATTAAAAACAATTTTGAAATAAAAAAATCTATTGATGTTTTAAATGACATATCACAATACAACTCTATTTTAAAAAAATAATATGAGGTTATTACAATATA
>CAMDSN010000196.1 GCA_945907225.1 Flavobacterium psychrophilum
ACGAGGGAGGATGGATTGAAGTAATTCCAAATAAAAAATATGTAAATAAGAAGTTTAAGATTACATTTAGCGAGACAAAATGTTTATGTGATGGACTTGAACCAAATAACAACTATAAAAAATTAACATCCATAAAAATTCTTGAATAAGTAATTAAACTAATGCGAGACTCACGTTAACTATTACATTTTAAAGAACCTGAAAATTGATAGAAACCAGCCCATAACAGCACCTCCCTAAAATGGCAGTCTAGTAGTTACATACTACTTTGCTTTATGTCAAGTTTAGCGGCGGCAGACAGCTAAAGTCTATGATGTTCTGACGTATATACAGGTTTTGGCGTTATTAAAAAATAAATTATCTTTAACCCTTATTAAAATAGAATGGACGCTGAACAACACGAGTTATACGAATATGCAAGAGATAGAATTAAGCAAAAAAAAGGCTTATTTTATCATTTCATCGTATTTATTTTGGGGAGTGTGTTTTTAATTATTGCCAATAAATGGTTAGGGTTATTTTCTAATTTTGTTTGGTGGAATTGGGCAATTACGATTTGGGCATTTTTATTTATTCTTCATATAATTAAAGTATTTGTCATTAACAACTTTATGAATAAACACTGGGAAAGAGAGCAAATTGATAAGCTAATGCTCAGACAAGCCAAAAAAATTGAAAAAATAAAAAACGATTTTGATAATTCTAATCTCAGTTCCAAATGATAACTCTCATTGCAGCTGTTTCGGAAAATAATGCGCTTGGAAAAAACAACCAATTAATTTGGCATCTACCCGACGATTTTAAACGCTTCAAATCAATTACTTCAGGCCATCACATTATTATGGGAAGGAAAACCTTTGAAAGCTTTCCAAAACTTTTACCCAATAGGAAACATATAATTATCACAAGGCAAAAAGATTTCTTTGTTCCTGATTGTATTAGCGTAGATTCTTTAGAGTCGGCAATTTTAGCATGCCCTAAGAATGAAGATATTTTTATTATTGGAGGCGGTGAAATTTATAATGAATCTATAAAAATAGCTGATAAATTAGACATTACTAGAGTTCATGATACGTTCGATGCTGATACTTTTTTTCCAAAAATAGACCATGCAATTTGGCAATTAACCTCATCCGAATTTCATTCAAAAGATGAAAAGCATAACTTTGATTTTAGCTTTGAAATATACCTTAGAAAATAGGCTATATTTGCCAAAAAAAATCATGTCAAACAGCATTAAGCCATATAAAGACTCCCATTTAGGCAAAAAAGAGCAAGTTGCTCAAATGTTTGACACTATATCTGAAAATTATGATGGATTAAACCGAATAATTTCCCTTGGTATTGATATGAAATGGAGAAAAAAAGTAGTTGCATTAGTAGCAAAAAAAAATCCAACTACAATTCTTGATATAGCTACTGGCACTGGGGACCTTGTTATTATGATGTCTTCTACAACAGCTACAAAAATAATAGGACTTGATATCTCTGCTGGTATGTTGGAAGTAGGAAAGCAAAAAGTAGCATCCAAGAATTTAAATGAAAAAATTGAAATGGTTTTGGGAGATAGCGAGAATATGCCCTACCCCGATAATTGTTTTGATGCTATTACAGTATCTTTTGGAATCAGAAATTTTGAAAATTTAGAAAAAGGATTGGCAGAAATTTACCGAGTCCTAAAACCGGAGGGAATTTTCGTCATATTAGAAACTTCAGTTCCTACTAAGTTTCCATTTAAACAGGGCTATAAATTTTACTCCAATTTTATTTTGCCATTAATTGGCAAAGTATTTTCCAAAGATAACGTTGCCTATGGCTATTTATCGGAATCGGCAGCTAATTTCCCATTTGGTGAAAATTTAAATACTATATTACGTAAAATTTCGTTTACAGAATGTCATGCTATGCCTCAAACATTTGGTGTAGCTACGATTTATTCTGCCACAAAAAAATAGATCAGAACATAATAAAATGAAAAAAATAGTAGTCTTTTTTCTTCTACTTTCTTTCCAAACTCAAGCCCAATTGGGGAAAAGTATGTTTACTAAAGATCCCATAATAAATTTGGAAAACTTTGATAAACAGCGTGTGTATTGGGGATACTTTTTGGGCTTTAGCAATTTTGATTTCAAAACTGATTTTAAAACAAATCCAACCACTGGCAAACTAATTGACGTGAAAAGCAACTCGGGTTTTAATGTAGGTTTGGTTGGGGTATTGCGACTTCATGATTATATTGAGTTACGATTTGAACCCGGTTTATATTATGCTGGCAGAACATTAACTTATTCCGAATTTACAACAGAAAGAGATGCCGTTAGAGAAGTCAAAGCCACCTACATCGACTTCCCACTTTTATTAAAATTTTCATCTTTAAGAACGGGGAATGTTAGGCCATATCTTGTTGGAGGACTGTCTTCAACTCTCAACCTCTCGAGTAATTCAAAATCTAAAGATGATAACCTTCAACAGAAATTTAGAGTAAAACCCTGGACGCAAAATTACACATTGGGTTTTGGTGTTGATTTGTATTTTGAATATTTCAAATTTTCACCATCAATTAGAGGTGTTTTTGGAATAAATGATGAACTCATTAGCGATACTGATCCAAATAGCCCTTGGACAGGAAACATACAATCATTAAAAACACGTGCCTTACTAATAAATTTTACATTTCATTAGGATTTTCTTTTAAATTCACTCAAAAAAATAGCTGCCGCGCTAGCAACATTTAAACTTTCGGTTTTTTGAATGGATCCAAATCTTGGAATTGACAATTTGTTTTCAATTATTTTTTCTAATTCTTTTGATATTCCGTTGGCTTCATTGCCCAAAATAATAATTGCTTCCTCTGGCAATTCTTCGGAATATACATTGTTACCTTCCATAAAAGTACCATAAACGGGTAGCTTACTTTTAGATACATAATCCTTTAAATCAATATAGTTGATGTTAACTCGAGATATAGAACCCATTGTTGCTTGAATTACTTTTGGATTATAAACATCAACCGTTTCCTGTGAGCAAACTATTTGTGAGATTCCAAACCAATCACAAAGTCTAATAATTGCACCTACATTTCCGGGATCTCTAATGTCATCTAAAGCAACTATTAATCCATTATCCATAATTTTAGTCGGATTTGGAATTTTAAAAATTGCCAAACAGGAACTCGCATTACTGAACGCAGTAATCCGCTTCATATCATCTTCTTTTATAAGAGTCTTTTGACTATCTGAAACCTGTTCAAAAAGAAAATCCGTTTCATACAGATGCTCTAGAACATAATTTGAATCTAAAAATTCTTGTATTACTTTTACGCCCTCAGCAATAAAAACATGATGCGTGATTCTATATTTTTTATGCTGTAAACTTGTAATAAATTTTATTTGGTTTTTACTAACCATAAAATAATGTATTTTTGGATTAAATTTTTGGCATCACTTGAAAAAAAGCTTCACAAAAATATCACTATTTATTTTAACTGGACTAATTATCTTTGGGTGCAACACCTTAAAGAGAGTTCCCAAAGGCAAAAATTTACTTGCAAAAAACACTATCCTAGTTGATGGCAAAAAAAACAACGTTGAAGATGTTTT
>CAMDSN010000197.1 GCA_945907225.1 Flavobacterium psychrophilum
TTCACATTTAGAACCACTTCTTTCGTTTAATCTTTGGTCAATTACACTCATATTTATAAATTAAAACAAGCGCCTATTTGAAAGACAAATTGATTGTTTAATACTTCGGATTTTTTAATATCTGAATCATAACTTGCTAACGGAACACCCGCTTCGGTATAGAGGCCAAAACCCTCTGTAAAGAAATATCTAAATCCAACATGACCCCCAAAATTTCTTGTGCCAAGACTGAGCCCGGGATAAATATCCATTTTTTTATCTAATCTAAAAACATTACCTAAGTTGGCATTAAAACGAACTTTTACATCCGCTCTGTCTTCAAACCCTGGTTTTTCTCCATCAATATCTTCAACGGAAAGCAAGTAGGACGCAACAAATCCGTAAGACATATTTTCACCAATTCCAAAATCGGCAGAAACATTAATTCCCGTTCCGTGATTTTGGGCATTCAAACCCACTTGTGCTTTAGTGTCGCCTTTCCCTTGGTAGGCTTGTGCATTTACCAAACTTACTATAGCGATTGCCACTATTGTGAATATTTTTTTCATCTTTTTTAATTTAGTTACAAATATATATATTCCAAAATGCCAAAATCAAAAATCTTTACTCTTAAATCAAAAATCTAATTTCTTCCTTTTTCATCGGGATATAATTTGGATAAAGAATCGCTCTGCCAAAACTCTTTAGTATCAATATCTAATATCGTTAGCGCCCCATTAAAAGCGGCTCCCGTATCAATATTCCATACACACGCTTTTTGGATTGGAATAGTTTTTCCTATTCGGGTTACAGGCGTGTGACCAATATAAATCTCATCATAAAGTGTTAACCTTCTTGGGTAAAATAAACTGTCTATAGGAATAGATTCGTCTAATGATAAAGCTGTTTCCCATAGTGTTCTGTCCCAATAAAATAGTTTAGGAAAGAATTCATAACGAATGCCATTTATATTGGTAAAACCAGCATGAATAAACAGTCTGTTTTGTTCATCCAAATAATAATTTTGTAAGGATTTTAAAAACTCAATATGGATTTGTTTCTTGGCTACAGATATATTGGTATAAGCCAAAACCGTAGACTCACCGCCGTGTTTATACCATTCTAGATTATCTCTACTTTCAGAAAGCCAATTCAAAAGCAAATCGTCATGATTCCCTCGAATAAAAATACAACTGGTTTTTTTATTTAATTCAATTAAAAAATCTAAAACCTGCGGAGATTCGCTCCAGCCGTCAACATAGTCGCCTAAAAAAATCAACCTGTCGTCGGTTGTGACTTTAGCCCTTTCAAATACTTGATTTATCGCTTTTAATCCGCCGTGTATATCGCCAATTACTAAAATTCTATTCGTTGTTTTTATCATACTTCATTTTTCTTAAAATTCGCATTGATTCCTTAAAACTTAGATAAACATTTGCGTTCCCAAACTCTTTTAATACAGGTTTTGAATTAATAAGTAGTTGTTTCGCTTCTTCAAACCCGTTTAAAAAGCAAATCATTAGAGTTGAGGGGAGATTTTCTAAATCCTTTTCGTCCCTTTTATCTAGGGTAAATCCCATTTTTATTTTTTTTAGCAAGGCAACATTTGAATTGAACACGTGATGTAATAACTTTTTATTATAAGCAGGGGGTTCAAAAAGGAGTTTGGATTCCATCTTATAATAACCATTATCAAAAAAATGGATAGTCACCTGTTCCAAGGGATAATAAGTTGTTTTGTCATTAAGCCCCAAGGCCACGTGTTCTACAATTGTAAAACTCTCACTATCATAACTAATCTTAACAACATCTAAAGCGGAATAAAAAAGTTTAACGCGTTCGTTAATTAGTTCAATATCAACTCGAGAATAATAAGTTGTATCTCTAATTTTTTTTGGTTTTCCAGCCCAACAAATAACAAAAAGCTCTTTAAACACATTATAATGGGAAGCCATATTTTTATGCCTGTTGTTCATAAAGTCCAAAACCCCGTCAAGTGTGTATGCAATACTATTTCTAGAGCTATTCTCAATGCTTATGACCGTTTCAATGTTTTGTTTAGAATAGGGTATTTTATCTTCGGTTGGTGTTGAATTGCTTCCCACTCTAACAAAAACGGTATTTATACTAATGGAATGAATGCCTTTTTTAAAAAAAGAAACTTTTTGCTTCGGTTTTATAGTTACCAGGCCTACAACTTTGTCTTTAGGTAAATTTGGAAAGGGAACATTTTCGTATTGAATTTTAGGTGGATTTTCTAAATAAGCATTAACCAAATTTTGGATCTTGCTATCGTCAAAAAAATCATCCCCCATAATTTCATTATCCTGGTCTTCAACACCAACAACAATATAGGAATTATTGGAAGGATTGGAATTTGATAGGGCGCAAATGTGTTTTAAAAACTTAGCTTTACCTTCTTTTGAATGTAAATTCAGCTGCCGCTTTTTATCATAAAAACTACACTCATCGTTGTGAGCTAATAAGTTTTTGATAAGAAGGCGTTTGTTAATCATTTTTTTAGTTGCGAGTTAATGGTTTCTAGCTAATCAACCCCCCGTCCCATGCTTTCGGTCCAAATGGCAAACCAATCGAGCGTGTCCAAATCCATTTCAACAGCTTTCATCAACGCCTGAATTCGAGCAATATTTACTGTTCCCGCTACCGGGATGATATTCGCCGGATGTTTCAAAATCCATGCTAACAAGATAGTATCCGAACCTAAATGGTATTTATCTACCAATTGAACTAATAATTTTTTTAATCTTCTTGTTTGCTCTATGTCTTCTCTGAAAACTATTCCAAGCGGATTCCAGGACATTGGGCGAATGTTGTGCAACTGCATATAATCCAGACTTCCGTCTAACATCGCTTCGTGATGCGTTGCCGAAAACTGGACTTGGTTATAGTTTATCGCTATTTTTTGGCGAATCAATTCCGTTTGAGAAGCCGAAAAATTGGAAACTCCAAAGTCAATTATTTTACCCTCTTTTTTTAATTTGGCGACTGCTTCTGCAACTTCATCGGCAACCATTAAAGGACTTGGGCGGTGCAATAATAACACATCCAAATAATCAGTTTGCAGATTTTTTAATGAATTTTCTACCGACCAAATAATATAGTCTTTAGAATATTCATAATGTTTAATAATATTATTTCTACCATTTACATGTTGAATTCCGCACTTCGAAATAAATTGAATCTTGTTTCGGTCGATTTTGCATTGGCCAAATGCTTTCCCAAAATCAGCTTCGGTAGTATAATTACCATAGATATCTGCATGATCAAAACTCGTGATTTGATTTTCGAAACAAATATGAATCATATGCTCCATTTGCGAAGTCGACAGATTTTTGTCCCAAACTCCCCAATTCATAGTTCCAGCGACAATTCGTGATAGGCTTGTTTTCATTTTATATTTAATAAACTAAGTGACTTTGTAATTGTGAAATTTATTAGTATTTCAGCTAACTGTTTTCTAAAATTTGATTGGAATTTAAAATTAGAAAAATATATAATAATTTCTAGTTAAAGTAATTTTGTTTTTTAAAGTTTTAACGCATTATTAACATCGGCCAACGGATAAAATTTTCATTTTTGGTGCTTTAA
>CAMDSN010000198.1 GCA_945907225.1 Flavobacterium psychrophilum
CCATTAATATCTAATGTGCTTAGTGGAGATGTTGTATTAATACCAACTTGAGAAAAGGCATAAATACAGGCAAAATTACACGCAATCATTGTGAAATAAAACTTGAGTTTATTCATGATAAAAACATTTTTCAGTAAAGGTTAAAAGTAATCAATAATTACTTTATTGTTAGAAAAAATGGAAGTATTTAATTTCGAAATCGTTTGCGTGTTGACAACTTAATTTAATAACTTTTTAAAAATAAAAAGTTGCTGAAATACATTTAGATAAACTACTTAGAAAAACGGTTACTTTTTGTGGTTGTTTACAATTAACTTAATCCAATATGTCAAGAATTATAACACTTGACTCAGGATTAATTGGTAGAAAATAAAAATATGAAGTGAAATATTTTATAACTACCATTTGTCCATAAAAAAAAGCGGCAATTACTTGCCGCTTATCCTCATCCTTAAAAAATTTATTTGCTTAGTAATAGAATATCATTAATAACAACTTCTGTGATATAACGCTTAATTCCATCTTTATCATCATAGCTTCTATGCACAAGCTTACCTTCCACACCAATTTCTTTTCCTTTGGTTACATACTTTTCAATTAAATCTGCTAATTTGCCCCAAGCGGTAACACGGTGCCATTGGGTGTCTTCAATTTTTTCTCCTTTTTCATTCTTGTAGTACTCATTCGTGGCAATAGTTAAGCTTGCTACTTTTTTCCCTCCTTCAAAAGTTTTTACTTCTGGATCTTGTCCAACATTCCCGATTAACTGTACTTTGTTTTTCATTGCATTCATGGCTTTTAAATTTAAATTATTACTGTTAAAAAAATTTGTTGTTTGAGATTGTTATTTCAAATCAACGATGCAAAGTTGTGGCGACTTCCAAAAATTATTCGGTTAATAACCATTTACTTTCGGTTGTAAATATTTGTAAACGTTTGTAAACGGCATTTTTTTATATATTTGTTTGAATTTAAACGAATTATGTATGAATAAATGCTGTTTAGAGTGTGCAGAAAAAATCATAGGGCGCGAAGACAAAAAATTCTGTAGCGATGGGTGTAGGAATGCCTACAACAACAAAATTAATAAGGACAGTACAAACTATATGCGTAATATTAATAATAAGTTACGTAAGAATTACCGAATTTTATCCATCCTAAATGCCGATGGAAAAGCAAAAACAACAAAAACAAATCTCTTGAGTAAAGGGTTTGACTTTGAGTTTTTTACCAATATGCTAAATACTGGGAACGGAAATACGTACTACTTTATATACGATCAAGGGTATCGGTTTTTAGAAAATGATTATTATCTGTTGGTA
Organism: Flavobacterium psychrophilum; assembly: GCA_945907225.1. Classification (GTDB taxonomy): domain Bacteria; phylum Bacteroidota; class Bacteroidia; order Flavobacteriales; family Flavobacteriaceae; genus Flavobacterium; species Flavobacterium psychrophilum_Q. The sequence goes on from CAMDSN010000198.1 coordinate 1,323, forward strand.
AAAAAAGAACACTAATATGAAGCAATTAAGAGAAAAATATAATTGGTTTTACTCCTTACTTTTAATTGGATGGGTTTTTTTTATTATGTTTTACTTTATGATGCCTCAAACATATGAAGCATTTGAAAATGTAAATCTGTCTGAATTTTCTACAAAAAGAGCGTTATTAACTGTTAAAGAAATTTCTAAAAAACCGCATTATGTAGGGTCAAAAAACCATGAAATTGTTGCTAATTACCTTCAAAAAAAACTTCTAAAATTAGGTTTAAAACCAACCGTTCAAGAGGGTTTTACCATGACGGAAAAAGGGGTTTTAGTTAAGTCAAAGAATATAATGGCCGTTATAAAAGGGACTGAAAATAACTCGGCTTTATTGTTACTTTCACATTATGATTCGGCACCGCATTCTGTTTCTAATGGAGCCAGTGATGATGCCTCGGGAATAGCAACCATTTTGGAAGGTATTCGCGCCTTTTTACACAATAAAACTAAACATAAAAACGACATAATTATTTTATTTACAGATTCTGAAGAAGTCGGTTTAAATGGTGCTGCTCTATTTGTGACCAAACACAAATTAGCAAAAAAAATAGGTTTGGTATTGAACTTTGAAGCAAGAGGAACATCAGGCCCAAGCTATATGTTAATGGAAACCACCAATGGAAATGCAAAAATGGTAGAGGCTTTTAAAGCAGCTAACACGAAATATCCTGTTTCCAATTCGTTAATGTATAGTATTTATAAATTGTTGCCCAATGACACTGATCTGACTGTCTTTAGAGAAAAATCGGGAATTCAAGGCTTTAATTTTGCATTTATTGATAGCCATTTTAATTATCATACTTCAGAAGATCGTTATGAAAATTTAAATCCAAATAGTTTAAAACACCAAGGGAGTTACCTTATTCCGTTACTAAATCACTTTTCAAGCGAAAGTTTAACGACTTTAAAATCTGAAAATAATAAAGTTTACTTTACTATCCCCTTTGGGTTTATAAGCTACTCTTTTGGTTGGAATTATCTAATAGTAATACTTGCCCTTTTTTTACTAATTATAGTAGTCTTTTTAGGAATAGGCAAGCATCTTTTACGATTAGATGAGTTAATTAAAAGTATAGCTCGACTCATTATCACGTTAATTTTAGTTGGGACGGTTTCGTATTTATTTTGGAAATTAATAATAAATATATATCCTCAATACAATGAAATTCTTCACGGATTTACCTACAATGGAAAGGATTACATAGTTGCTTTCATTAGTCTATCTATAGCACTATGCTTTTTATTATATCAAAACACTGGAAAAAGAAACCCCGAGATGAATCACTTAGTCGCATCATTACTGGTGTGGATTATAATAAATATTTGTATCGTAGTTAAATTAGAAGGAGCCGGGTTTTTAGTTATTCCTTTACTATCTAGTACCCTAATGTTGGGGATTTATGTCATAACCCAAAAATCTAATTGGATTATAAATAGTTTATTGGCAATTCCAACCCTAATTATTTTAGTGCCATTTATTCAAATGTTTCCTGTTGGTTTGGGATTAAAAATTATTTATGGAAGTTCAATTATCACAGTGTTAACTTTTACGCTTTTGTTGCCGATTTTTGGCGCTTTCCCACAAAAAAAAATATGGGCCTCGCTATTTTTTTTAATTTTTGTATTTTACTTAAGCAAAGCCCATATTTCATCTGGGTTCGATAATAAAAAACCAAAGCCAAACAGCTTAACTTATATCTTGGATAACGATACTAAAAATGCAAATTGGGCTACCTATGACATTACCTTAGACGAATGGACCAAGTCATATTTGGATGGATTCACAAAAAAAACAACACAATCAAACTCAATAAAATTTTATAGTAAATATGGCTCAAATTTTACTTACACCTCTAAAGCCCCAGTTATAAAAATTAATCCTCCTACTGTTGAATTTATTAAGGATAAAATTGAGAACAAAATACATTTTTACACAATAAAAATTACTCCTAATCGATTGGTAAATAGATATGATGTTTTTGTAAATAATAGGACAGTAATTACAAACTTAAAGGCAAATGGAGTTAAATCTATTGCCTTTAAAAGTAATATCCTCTCTGAAACAAATGGCAAGCTAGTCACCTATTATGTTGTTGATAATTTGCCACTTGAATTAGAATTTTCAACATCGAGTTCAGAAAAACTAGATATGGAATTAGTAGAAAG
>CAMDSN010000199.1 GCA_945907225.1 Flavobacterium psychrophilum
GGACCTGGATCAATTTGCACAACACGTGTTGTAGCAGGTGTTGGATTTCCTCAATTCTCAGCAATTATAGAGGTTGCTGCTGCTTTAGCAGGAACTGGAGTTCCGGTTATTGCAGATGGTGGAATTCGTTACACAGGAGATATTCCCAAGGCTATAGCTGCTGGAGCAGATTCTGTTATGTTGGGATCTCTTTTAGCAGGCACAAAGGAATCGCCTGGGGAAACCATCATTTTTGAGGGAAGAAAATTCAAGTCTTATCGCGGAATGGGTTCTATTGAAGCCATGGAAGATGGTTCAAAAGATCGTTATTTCCAAGATGTGGAAGATGATGTTAAAAAATTGGTACCAGAAGGAATTGTTGGACGTGTACCCTATAAAGGTGAATTGAACGAGAGCATGCAGCAATTTATTGGTGGCCTACGAGCAGGCATGGGATATTGTGGTGCTAAAGACATTCCAACACTTAAAGAAATAGGAAAATTTGTTCGGATTACAGCAAGTGGTATTGGAGAAAGTCACCCTCATAATGTGGTAATAACAAAAGAATCTCCCAATTATTCGAGATAATATATAGAATAATCTATATTAAAAAGGCATAAGTTAGATTCTTATGCCTTTTCTGTTTTTAATTTTGAAATTAAATTAAAAAAAAAAAAACATATAACAAATTTTACTAACAAATTATAAAAATAAAGGGAATTAAATATTGTCAAATTCTAAATTTAATACTTTTTATTAAAGATACCCTTATTTTTTATGGGTATAAATTTATAATATTATAAAAATTGCATTACTAACTACTTTTTTTTGGGGGGTTACAACTCATTTTATATATTTTTACAAAAAATTTAAATAGTAAACATATGAGAAAAATTATTTTAAGTGTGATTCTAATCACGATTTTAGTGTTATCAATTTTTTCAATTTATTTATTTCCAGAAGGGACAACATTAGGTGCTCACGTAGTTAATCTAAAATTAGATACTGGAGATACAGCTTGGATGTTATGTGCAACAGGACTTGTATTGTTAATGACTCCAGGACTTGGCTTCTTTTATGGTGGAATGGTTGGTAAGAAAAATGTAATTAGTACAGTTTTACAAAGCTTTATAGCTATGGTAATTGTAACTGTACTTTGGGTTGTAGTTGGATTTGGACTGTGTTTTGGACCATCAGTAGGAGGTTTTATTGGAGATCCTTCCTATAACATGTTTTTTCAAGGAGTAAGTGCTACTACAGCATGGGAATTAGCTCCAACAATTCCTTTTTTATTGTTTGCTTTGTTTCAAGCAAAATTTGCTATTATTACACCTGCATTAATAACAGGGGCTTTTTCAGAACGCGTACGTTTTTGGGGTTATATGTTATTTATGGTTTTATTTATACTATTCGTTTATGCTCCATTATGCCATATGACTTGGCATCCCGATGGAATCTTTTTTGAATGGGGAGTTTTAGATTTTGCTGGAGGAACTGTAGTACACATGAGTGCTGGTTGGGCTGCTCTTGCAGGAGCTATATTTCTGGGAAAAAGAAAAGTACAGAAAGCCAACCCTGCGCGTATCACTTATGTATTATTAGGAACTGGCTTATTGTGGTTTGGTTGGTTTGGTTTCAATGCAGGTTCTGCTGTTGGGGCTGGAAGCCTTGCTGCTCAAGCTCTAGGAACAACTACTGTAGCCGCTGCCGCTGCCGCAATGGGTTGGGTATTCCTTGATAAAATTTTAGGTCACAAACTTTCAGCTTTGGGAGCTTGTATCGGCGCGGTTGTGGGATTGGTTGCTATTACTCCTGCTGCAGGTTTTGTATCAATTCCTTCGGCTCTTGCTATTGGATTTATAGCCAGTATTGTAAGTAACCTTGTGGTTAGTAATTTTCCAAAAGGCAAAATCGATGATGCTTTAGATGTATTTGCTTGTCACGGTGTTGGCGGTATGGTTGGTATGCTTTTAACTGGTGTATTTGCCTCAAAATCTGTTAATGCAATTGTTGGTGACAATCAAGGTTTAATATATGGAGATACTACTTTGTTTTTTATACAATTGAAAGCTATGGTACTAGTATCAATATTTGCATTTGTGGTTTCCTATACTCTTTTCTTTATCGTTAATAAAATAACACCTTTACGTGTGAGTGAAGAGAAAGAAGAATTAGGACTAGATATCACACAACACGGTGAATTCCTCTAAACAAATTATTTAGAATCACGCTTATTTACTGAAAATATTTTCAACAACATCTTTTTGTTACAGATGTTGTTGATGGTATTTTCTATTGTCTTAATCTAAAAAAAACATTACTAACTAACATTTAAAAAACAACAAAATGAAAACAACTACAACAATTTTAAAAAAGAATTTTTTACAAATAGTCGGATTTTGCTTAGTGGCAATATATTCCGCAAATGCACAAGAAGGCACAACAATTTTACCTGGAACTACTTTCGCAGGATCAGCTGATTTCTATTATAAATATGACTTTGCAGAAGTAGATAACAGTTATACTAGTTTTACACATTCTCACGATTCCTATGAAATTGGCATGGCTTCTATTGAAGCTTCTCACAAGTTAGGAAAAGCTTCCATATTTGTTGATTTAGGTTTTGGTTCAAGAGCAAGTGAATTTACATACAACGATGCTGACAATACTTTTATGATTAAACAAATGTATATTACCTATGATTTTTCGCCAAGTTTTAAAGTAACAGCTGGTAGTTTTGGTACTCATATCGGTTACGAATTAGTAGATGCAGTTGATAATAAAAACTACAGTATGTCTTATGCTTTTACAAACGGACCATTTTTCAACACAGGAGTTAAAGCCCAATATACCTATGGAAAGTATAGCTTTATGGCTGGAATTACTAACCCAACAGATTTTAAAACTGCTGGGGAGGCAGGATCTAAAAACAAAACTTTTATTGGTCAAATTGGTTATGTTGCAGACAAAGGTAGTGCTTACTTAAATTTCACTTCAGGAAGTGCTAATCCTGCATCTGACAAAAACAAAACACAATTTGATTTTGTTGGTAGCAGAAAATTAAATACTAACTTGACTCTAGGTTTCAATGGAACGTATGCAATGGTTGAGGATGACATTGATAGTGATCTTGATGCTAACTGGTTTTCACTTGTAGGTTATTTGAACTATGCCTTTAAAGGTAAATGGAGTGTGGCTTATAGATTAGAGTATTTTGATGACAAAGATGGTGCTATTTATGGAGCAATGCCAAGCATCATAGGCAATACACTATCTTTTAATTATAAAGAAGGTAACTTTACTTTTATACCGGAAGTTAGATTTGATTCATCATCAGAAGATATTTTTAAAAAGAAAGATGGTAGTACCGCAGGTTCTTCTGCTTATGTTTTATTTGCAACAACCTATTCTTTTTAAAAAATACAATAACCAAAACAACACAAATTATAAAGGCATAAGTATAATTACTTGTGCCTTTATTTATTAAATCCCAGTGTAATTACTTGGAGTGATTTGAAGTAATTCAGCTTT
>CAMDSN010000200.1 GCA_945907225.1 Flavobacterium psychrophilum
CAGTGTCTTAAATGCTGTAATCATTTCACCATTATTTAGATGAATATCCGTAGAGTTATTATCGGCTTCCAGATAAAGAACATCATTCGAATCAATATAACGATAATCGCCATATGATTTAACACAAATAATTAATGATTGTTTGCGTTTATTTTCTAAAGGAATTGAAGTCGCTTCCATAGTCCCCGATTCAAGTTCAGAAGAAGAAATAAGTTTTACCTCCTCATTTTCAACTTCTGCCTCATTTAAAGTTGCTATAATAGCTTCATCTAAAACCTCAAAAGTCGCAACAGGATTTTTATGCTCAGATTTTGATAAATCTGAGTGAATTGCTCTGTCAAACTTTAAAATCGATTTTCTAAATTCATTTATGTTTATAGGTTTGAGTAAATAATCTATAACTTCATATTGCAGGGCATCATATGCCAGGTCTTTCTTTACTGTTGTTATTATAATTTTTGGAATATTTCTCAAATAACGATACAGTTCATTAATCAATATTAATGATAAATTTGACTTTTTATCCTTAGGATCAATTTCAAGAAAAATAAGTTGCGGCTGGTGTTCTAAGATCAAATTTAGCCCGTCTTCATAGTTTGTAGCAGAAGCCACAAAAGTCAAGCTCTTAAACCTTTCAGCAATTGCTTGAGTTTTAAGAATACTTTCGCTATCATCATCTAAAATGATATATGTTTGGCTCATTAACGCAATTCCTTTTTTGATTTAGGGATAGCATTAGTTTAAGTTAATAACAGGTAGTTTTGGGGAAACTATGTATTAAATCATATAATCTTGATGGCATGTAAACTTTATAAATATTAGTTTAAAATCCAACAATTTTACAGAGGTGAAATTAAGATTAAGGGGTGTGTGATTAATAAAATGTTGACATATACCCAAAAACTGTTAATATGTGGGTTTTTTAAGGTATAAATTCTTACAAAAAATCTCAAACCAATCTGAAATTACAGACTATGATTTGAGATTGTAAAAAATAATGAAAATAGAATTATATCTTCATAAGCCAGTTTCTAATTGAAACTTCAGTATTTATAATATCGCGTAATTCAGCTATTTTTACGCGATCTTGTATCATTGAATCACGGTGTCTAATTGTGACCGTTTGATCCTCTAAAGATTGGTGGTCAACAGTAATACAAAAAGGAGTCCCTAAAGCATCTTGTCTTCGGTAACGTCTTCCTACAGCATCTTTTTCATCATAAACCACATTAAAATCCCATTTCAAATCATTACAAATCGCTTGTGCTACTTCTGGAAGGCCATCTTTTTTTACTAAAGGTAATACAGCTGCCTTTGTGGGGGCTAAAACAGAGGGCAAACGAAGGACTGTTCGTAATGAACCGTCCTCAAGAGTTTCCTCTTGCAATGAGGTGGCAAATACAGCAAGAAACATACGGTCTAAACCAACAGAGGTTTCAACTACATATGGAACATAATTCGAATTCGTTTCCGTATCGAAATATTGGAGTTTTTTTCCAGAAAATTCTTCATGAGCTTTTAAATCGAAGTCTGTTCTAGAATGAATACCTTCTAATTCTTTAAATCCAAATGGAAAATTAAATTCAATATCAGCAGCAGCATTTGCATAATGAGCTAACTTTTCGTGATCATGAAAACGATAATTTTGTTTTCCTAAACCAAGTGATAAATGCCAATTAAGTCTTGTTTCTTTCCAGTATTCATACCATTTCATTTCCTCACCTGGCTTGACAAAAAATTGCATTTCCATTTGTTCAAATTCCCGCATACGAAATATAAATTGTCGAGCAACTATTTCATTTCTAAAGGCTTTCCCTGTTTGTGCTATGCCAAAGGGTATTTTCATTCTCCCCGTTTTTTGAACATTTAAAAAATTTACAAAAATCCCTTGGGCAGTTTCGGGGCGTAAATACAAGTCCATGGCATTATCTGCTGAAGCTCCTAACTTAGTTCCAAACATTAAGTTAAATTGCTTAACATCGGTCCAATTCCTAGACCCTGTTTCAGGATCTGCTATTTCGAGCTCATCAATTAAATTTTTAACATCCTCTAAATTTCCGGTTCCCAGCGAACTTCCCATTCGTTCAAGGATTTGTCTTTCTCTCGAGAGATATTCAATAACTCTCGGGTTTGTTGTCTTATATTGTTCTTCATCAAATGAATCTCCAAATCGCTCACGGGCTTTTTCAATTTCTTTTTTGGCTTTTAGATTCAATTTCTCAGCATAATCCTCGATTAGGACATCTGCTCGGTATCTTTTATTAGAGTCTTTATTGTCAATTAAGGGATCATTAAAAGCATCAACATGACCGGAAGCTTTCCAAGTAGTTGGATGCATCAAAATTGCTGCGTCAAGACCAACAATGTTTTCATTCATTTGAACCATGGCTTTCCACCAATATTCACGAATATTCTTTTTTAATTCTACCCCGTTTTGCGCATAATCATATACAGCGCTTAAGCCGTCATAGATTTCGCTTGATGGAAAAATAAATCCATACTCCTTTGCGTGTGAAATTACACTCTTAAATAAATCTTCTTGTTTTGCCATAGTGGTGCAAAAATATAAAAACAGATGATAAAAAATTAAATAAAAAGTAGTTTCAATACCTTTTTTTTATACTTTTATGTAAGAAAATTTTTATTTTTTATGTTTAGCGATTTGATTAATCTATTTTTCCCGAAATCTTGTGCGGGCTGTGATTCATTATTAATGCGTGAAGAATGCGTTTTATGTACAAAATGCAGACATGAAATTCCATTAACAAATCATCATAATATTGAAAGAAACGAAGTCATCCAAAAATTTTATGGAAGAATCCCTTTAGAATTTGGTGCTGCATTTTTTTATTTCCAAAAAAAAGGAATTGTACAAGAGATGATCCATAAATTAAAATATAAAGGGCATGAGGAAATAAGTTCAGTTATTGGAAATTGGTATTCTGAAGCGTTAAAACATTCAAAAGAAATAAAAAATATAGATATTGTGATACCCGTCCCTTTACATAAAAAAAGAATGAAAGAACGGGGATATAATCAAGTTGAAGGCTTTGGAAAAGCACTAGCAAAAAACTTAAATATCCCTTATAACGAACAAATTTTACAACGTATTTTGCATACTAAAACTCAAACTAAAAAAAATCTTTTGGGACGAATTGATGTTGTTGATAAGGCATTTGACGTCACGTTTTCAGAAATTCATCACGGGAAACATTTTTTATTGATAGACGATGTAATTACAAGCGGCTCAACGCTAGAGTCTTGTAGTAGAGCTTTGCTAAAAATTCCAAATATTAAAATTAGCATTTTGTGTATGGCTATAACCAATAATTAAAGTAAAGTTTCATAAAAAACATTTCATTCAAACTAAATATAATTGTTATTTTGTGGTTTCAAAAAAAATTATGTCAAAATATAACATCCCGTTTATTTTTATTCTTTTCATACTCTCAATTGTAGGTTGCGCGAAGCGAGGTTCAATAACCGGAGGAAGTAAAG
>CAMDSN010000201.1 GCA_945907225.1 Flavobacterium psychrophilum
TTCACTCATTTGGGGATATCTATTACGGTTAATCAAGCAACAGGTAAAAAATATTACACCAATATGTTTATTAAAAAATAATAGTTTGTTTTTGTTTTTATTGATTTTGACAGATCGAAAAAATCCCGATAATTCGGGATTTTTTTTTACTTGAGACTTCCAACCATTTCTTCGGGCTTAACCCATGCATCAAAATCTTCAGCGCTAACATAGCCTAACCGAATTGCTTCCTCTTTTAGAGTTGTACCATTTTTATGCGCAGTTTGTGCTATTTCTGCCGACTTGTAGTATCCTATTTTTGTATTTAGAGCAGTAACAAGCATTAATGAATTATCCACCAACTCTTTTATTCGTTTATGATTTGGTTCTATTCCTCTAGCGCAATGCTCTTCAAATGATAAACACGCATCTCCAATTAATTTAGCAGACTGCAAAAAATTTGCAGCCATCATGGGTTTGAATACATTCAGTTCGTAATGACCTTGCATGCCACCAACTGATATCGCCACATCATTTCCCATAACTTGAGCACAAACCATTGTGAGTGCTTCGCTTTGTGTTGGATTTACTTTACCTGGCATTATTGAAGATCCAGGTTCGTTTTCAGGAATAAGAATTTCACCAATTCCAGAACGTGGTCCTGATGCTAGCATTCTGATGTCATTTGCAATTTTATTTAATGAAACTGCCAATTGTTTTAATGCACCATGAGCTTCAACAATTGCATCATGTGAGGCCAATGCTTCAAACTTATTTGGAGCAGTAACAAATGGGAGTCCCGTAAATTTTGCTATATATTCAGCTACCTTAACATCATAACCAGCTGGAGTATTCAACCCAGTTCCAACAGCAGTGCCGCCGAGCGCTACTTCAGATAAGTGAGTCAATGTGTTTTTTAAAGCATTTAGTCCATAATTCAATTGAGCAACATACCCAGAGATTTCCTGGCCTAGTGTTAATGGTGTTGCATCCATTAGATGCGTTCGACCAATTTTTACGACATGCATAAACGCTTTGGATTTTGCATCTAAAGTATCGCGAAGTTTTTCAACACCCGGAATAGTTGATTGTATTAATGATTTGTAACAGGCAATGTGCATTCCTGTAGGAAAAGTATCGTTTGAGGACTGAGATTTATTAACATCATCATTTGCTTTTACCAACTGTTCTCCTTCACCAATCTTAAAACCAGCCAAAACTTGAGCGCGATTAGCAATAACTTCATTGACATTCATATTACTTTGTGTTCCAGAGCCTGTTTGCCATATTACCAATGGAAATTCATCTTTTAATTTACCATCTAATATTTCATCACAAACTGCAGCAATAGCCTCTCTTTTTTCTATAGTTAACGCACCCAGCTCCCAATTAGCATAGGCAGCGGCTTTTTTAAGATAGGCAAATCCTTCGATTATTTCGATCGGCATTGATGCTGCTGCCCCAATTTTGAAATTATTTCTTGATCGTTCGGTTTGTGCCCCCCAATATTTATTGGCTGGCACTTTAACATCACCCATCGTGTCTTTTTCTATTCTATATTCCATTTTTTGGTTGATTTATAATTATGAAATTTGTCTTAAAACCTATTTTGAAGAAATTTAAAATTTTAATTAAAATGAATGAGCTTCAGCTAAACCAAATCAAGACAAAATTACACATAAAAACTATTTAATAAAAATTCATTTTGTTTTTGGTAACTTTAATTTTTACTTATACATTTGCGTATAATTGAAAAAACTCCGGAAAACATGTTTGAATTTCAACAGTATTTAGGTTTCTTAGCTTTTATAACCATTTTAACTATTGGTTTTTGGTTAATGATTTTCTTGGTAACTTTTATAGTTCCTTATTGGATTTATGGAGGTGTTAAAGAATTGTTACAAGAACGTCAAGCTAAAAAAAATGAAGAACAAACGACTTAATTTTTTATGTTGTTATAAAAAAATCCCTGTTTAGGGATTTTTTTTACTCATTTTTTTAGAAATCTCCGTTCTCGTCTTGTTGATTACCTCTTGTTCTTTTTTCTTTCTCATTTTTCTTAACATTAAATCTATAAGTAAATGATAGATTTATTTGTCTAACTCTCCACTGCATTTCTCCATTTGAATCAACAACTCCCGGAATGTAACTTTCCATTATTCGTTTTCTAGAATTAAAAACATCGCTAATATTAAAGTTAATGGTACCATTGTCATTGAGAACATCCTTGCTAAATGCGATATTCATACTAAAAACGGCTAACGAACTTCCCTGAGCATTTTTTTGTTCCCCATTGTAAGTCATGTTAGTTTGCCAATCAATTTTATTAGGCAATGTAACTTTTGATGTTAATCTTGTAAACCAAGAAGTGGTTTTGAAATCAAAGTTTTGATTTGTTGTTACATTATTAGAATTAACAAAGTTATAATCGCCATCGGTTTCAACATAAAAATAATTAAAACTTCCATTCAATTTCCACCATTTATAGGGCGAGTAATTAAGAGTAAATTCAAAACCAGCACGGTATTCAGTTGATAAGTTGATAGGAGTAATAATGATTATAGGTACACCGTTTTCTTCTCCAGATTCATTTCTAACGTATTGAAATACATCGTTCGTTTTATTGGCATATAAAGAGGTGTTAAAGGTTAAATTATTCCATCGTTTAATATATCCAAAATCAATTGCATCGGTGAAGGCCGGATTTAAATCGGGATTGCCCACAAATATATTTACATTACTAGAAAAGTTATTAAAAGGATTCAATAATCTGCCTCTTGGTCTTTGAATTCTTTTACTGTAACTCAATGAGAAACTCGTTTCTTTACTAATCTCGTAAGTTAAAAATGCACTTGGAAAGAAATTATTATAGTGTTTATTATTATAGTCAATTGGAGTTAATTGATTGACATCAATATTGGAATCTTCCCAACGCATACCGAATAAAGTTGACACTTTATTCATTTTAAAACCTAATTGGGAGTATAAAGCATTAACTTTTTCCTTGTATTCAATAATGTTAGTAAAATCATTAAATGGTGTCCCATCTCTTATTACACTATAATCAGTAGTGTTTTCTAAGAAATCACCTCTATAACCGGCTTCAAATTGATTTCCTTTTCCAAACGGTAAAACATAGTCAGTCTGTATTAAACTACGTTTTTGTTCTTGAATATTTGTAGTTTCATCTTCTTTAGATTCAAAGTTATCTGTATTCGTATCCTTTATATTTGCAAAATTTTCATCTAGATTTGATGAAAAATTTCCGTCAATTGTTAATTTGTGACCTTCTTTTTTAAATTTCTTTGTAAGATTTGTTGTGAATTCAATATTAGAACTTGTGCTATTTTCAAGATTAATTCTATTTCTAGTATATTGATAATCGAACACAGCATCGTAATATTTTTGCACTACATTATCTATATTAGTTCCATTACTTCCTCTGTAGTTCACAATGTTCGTCCAAGTTGTTGTTTCATTAAACATCCAATCTATTCCGAATGTCCCATTAT
>CAMDSN010000202.1 GCA_945907225.1 Flavobacterium psychrophilum
ATCTACATCTTTGACCGCTATGGTAAGTTAATGAAACAAATCAGTTCAACAGGAGCAGGTTGGGATGGAACCTATAACGGAAGTCAAATGCCATCGGATGATTATTGGTTTACAGTGGATTACGAGGAAGGTACAATGAAACAGTTTAAAGCGCACTTTACGTTGAAGCGATAGAGAAATTTGAATTATTACGAAATACCAAAACAATAAAATAATTGGAGTATTGTATTTGCTTAATTCATTCTTGCTTCCATATATTTGCTAAAATCTTATAAAAATTAATTCAAGACAAATTCAAAAGTAAATTTATGCTGCAGCTTAATATTAAAAATGAAACTTCTCGATTACGGGCAGTAGTATTGGGTTCAGCAATAAATAACGGTAGAACTCCAACAATAGAGGAGGCATATGATCCAAAATCTTTAGAACATATTTTAGCCGGAACCTATCCTGTAGAAGCGGATATGGTTGAAGAGATGGGAGCCTTTAATGAAGTTTTAAAAAAATATGATGTTCGTGTTTTTCGACCTAAGTTAATTGAGAATTACAACCAAATTTTTACTCGAGATATTGGATTTGTAATTGATGATGTTTTTATCAAAGCCAATATACTTCCCGATAGGGAAAGAGAACTTGATGCAATTGATTATGTAATAGAACAACTCAATCCATTAAAGGTAGTACAGCCCCCAAAAGAAGTTCATATTGAAGGTGGTGATGTTATGCTTTGGAATGACTACATATTTATTGGCACTTATAAAGGTTCTGATTATAAAGATTACATCACTGCACGAACTAATAGGGAAGGAGTTGACTATATAAAGGCAATGTTTCCACATAAAAAAGTAAAAGAATTTGATTTGGTAAAGTCAAAATTAGAAGCTCGAGATAACGCTTTGCACCTTGATTGTTGTTTTCAACCGGTAGGAGCTAATAAGGGGATCATATATAAAAGCGGGTTTCGGGAGGAATCAGATTATGTTTATTTGATTAAGCTGTTTGGCAAAGAAAATTTATTTCATATTACCCGAGAAGAAATGTATCATATGAATTCAAATGTATTTTCAATTGATGAAAATGTGGTGGTCTCAGAGAAAAATTTCACAAGATTAAATAATTGGCTTCGAAGTAATGAATTTATAATAGAAGAAGTACCCTATAGCGAAATAGCAAAGCAAGAAGGACTCTTGCGTTGTTCAACACTACCTTTAATAAGAGATTAATATGATTTCAAGTTTAATGTTTCAAGTTGTTATTTGTAAAATTGAAACTTTAATCCTAAAACGCTAAACCTAAAAAAATGAAACAAACTACCAACTTCATATTAATGATTCGTCCTGTTGCTTTTCGAATGAACGAACAAACAGCTGTAAATAATTATTACCAAAAAGTAATTGATGGGCTTTCAGCACAGACCGTAAATGCTAGGGCACAGCAAGAGTTTGATTTATTAGTTGCCAAATTAAGAAAAGTGGGGGTAACGATATTTGTTGTTGAAGATACATTAGAACCAAACAAACCCGATAGTATATTTCCAAATAATTGGATATCATTTCATGAAAATGGTGACGTGGCTCTTTATCCCATGTTTGCTGAAAACAGACGTGCTGAAAGAAGAGAAGATATACTTGATATTTTAGAAGACGAAGGTTTTAAAATTAATCAAATTGTAGATTATACTTCCGCGGAGTTTGATAATGTCTTTTTAGAGGGTACTGGAAGTTTGTTATTGGACAGAGAAAACGGAAAGGCTTATTGTGCCCTTTCTCCTAGAGCTGACGAGGAAGTAATGATTGAGTTTTGTGAAGATTTTGAATTAACACCCGTCATTTTTGAAGCTTTTCAAACCATTAATGGCGAAAGAAAGTTGATTTATCATACCAATGTAATGATGTGCCTAGGAGATACTTTTGCTGTTGTTTGTGCCGACTCTATCGATGATAAAAAAGAACGAAAAATGGTGTTGGATAGTTTGCGTGGAGATGATAAAGAAATAATATTAATTAGCGAAGATCAAGTAAATAACTTTGCTGGGAATATGTTGGAGGTAAAAGGAACTAATGATAAACGATATATTGTTATGAGCGAGTCCGCTTATAAATCTCTAACCAAAAAGCAGTTAAATCAACTTGAAGCTCATGTGGAGATTATACATTCCAGCCTAGATACAATTGAAGCTTGCGGTGGTGGAAGTGCACGATGCATGATGGCAGAGATTTTTCTACCGAAAAATTAACATTATTGTCATTCCGACGGAGGAGGAATCCCATTTAGTTTTTATGGTTTTATTGAGATTTATCATTTTTCGGAATGGTAAAAACAGAAAAATCCCATCGGCCAATGATATAGTTGGACTTTGGGATTTGTTATTTCAAATTTGTAATTTTCTGTCCGTTATTCTTTCATTTTTATGAAACGGTATCCTCCTTTAGTGGCTCCCCAAACTTGTTTTCCTTCTTTATCAAATCCCTGATCCCAAGATAAAATTTCATTTTGAGTAACAGTTACTATTGAATTTGCAAAGCTGGCACCTCTCAATTCACTTGGACAAGTTTTATCGCCTGTGGCTCCGAAAAATTTGTTTTTACCATCTCTTTTTAAGGTTACTTGACAGCCTTCTTTCAATTCAATATCTGACTCAGTTAGTTTGTCATAATCTTTTGGTGTTGCCCATTTTCCTATCCAATCTTTTTCGTTTTTGATTGTAAATATTTCACTAATAAATTCGTTTTCCGATTTTTGAGTAACTCTATATACTCTAACTCTATAGGGTTTGTCTTGTTTGTCAAAAATAGCTTGTTCTACAAAAAGATAATTTCCTTTTTCTTTCCATATTGGTGTCATTCGGAGTGAAATATTATAATAATCTTTATCTTCTTTAGATTGAATTTCAGAAGAATAATGTCCTTGCATTACAGAAACTAATTCATTTAATTCGGAACTGTTTTTTGATGATTGATTTTTGCCCGATTTACAACTAATAAATAACGTAATTCCAACGAATAGTAAAAGTGTTTTTTTCATGATAATATACATTAAATTCCTCTGATAATGCTCAAAACCGAGCTGATAATGTATTGAATCCCAATAGCAATAGTTAAAAATCCAATAATTCTTGAAATCGCAACAATACCAGATGCTCCTAAATATTTAGCAAGGTAATGTGCACTTCTTAAAATCAAAAAAACAACAATCGATACTGCAAAAATGGCAATAGAAGAAATTATAATTTCGTTTGTTGAGTTGTGCTCTTGAAAAAAAGCAATCAAAAGTGAAATAGATCCCGGTCCTGCAAGCATGGGCATCGCTAACGGGGTCAATGCAATATCATTTCTGTTTTGAATATCTTCTTGAACTTGTTTGTTTATACCTCTGTTTTCAGAAAATTTTCCATTCAGTAAAGAAAATCCTGAGCTGGCAATTATTAAACCTCCTGCAATTCGTAGTGCTGAAATAGTTATTCCGAAGAATTCTAG
>CAMDSN010000203.1 GCA_945907225.1 Flavobacterium psychrophilum
CCATTATTCTCCCCTAATTCCCAAACCAATTGGCGAACAGATTCTATATAAGGCAACGATTCAATATCTCCAACAGTTCCACCAATTTCAGTGATTACAATATCAAAATCACCTGACATGCCAAGCAACTGCATTCGTTCCTTTATTTCATTTGTAATATGAGGAACAACTTGAACTGTTTTTCCTAAAAACTCACCACGCCTCTCTTTCTCTATTACTGAAAGATAAACTCTTCCGGTGGTAACATTATTAGCTTGGGACGTTGAAACATTTAAAAATCTTTCGTAGTGACCTAAATCTAAATCTGTTTCAGCACCGTCATCTGTTACAAAGCATTCTCCGTGTTCATAAGGATTTAGTGTTCCTGGGTCAACATTAATATAGGGATCAAATTTTTGAATGGTTGTTCGATACCCTCTTGCCTGAAATAATTTGGCTAATGAGGCCGCAATTATTCCTTTCCCAAGTGAGGATGTAACACCTCCAGTAACAAAAATATATTTTGTTTGATTCATTTTAGTTAGTTGTTTTCCTTAACTGAGTTATGGATAGTTTGTGTTGTTAAAAAACGAGCAAAAATACAACATATTAGTTTATGTAACAATGTGAATAAACAGCAATTTTCAATTTTATATATTGAAACTAATGCTAAATTATTGTGGAAATTTGCTTTTTATATTTCGAACTAAATCCTCCAATCCGTTTAACTTTAACTCATAAATTAGCTTAAGTTGTTCCCCTAAACGACCATTTGGAAATCCTTTTTGACTATACCAAACTACATAATATTCAGGTAAATCAATCAAAAAATATCCTTCGTATTTACCGAATGGCATTTTAGCATGTGCAAGTTGAATAAGAATTTGTTGTTGTGTATTCATTTTAAAATGAAATCATGAAAAAACAAGGATACTGTCGAGACAAGGATATTTCAATCATTTCCAATTGAAAGTAATTTTCTTTTCAATATCAGGGTGTAGACTCAAAAAAACAGGACAAGTCATCGCACTTCGTTCTAGTATAGATTTATTTTTATCTGATGTTACTATAGAAATATTTAAAACAACCTCTATTTGTTTAATTTTTCTTGGCTCAGACTGCATCACTTTGGTAATTTCGGCAGTTGTTCCTTTTAATTCTAGTTCTAAATCTCTTGCCTTTATTGCCATAATTGTTATCATACATGTGCCAAGTGAATTGGCTACTAGATCTGTAGGAGAAAATGCCTCTCCTTTACCATTATTATCTACTGGCGCATCGGTAATTATTTCAGAACCTGATTGCAAATGCATAGAACACGTTCTTAAATCACCTAGGTATCTAATAATTGAAGTTTTCATTACAAAACCGATTTTAGAATTGAATCAGCATCAAAATACAAGATATAAATCCCAGTATTACAATACCCTTTAGCCTCATTCTTTTCATAAAAAAATCTATTTTCTATCTGTTCGGTATTGGATTCTTGTATGGTTTGTTCAAAAGATTTATCCTGTGCTAAACGAAGTAATGTATCAAATGTAACATCAAAACCTCGTATCGCATATTTATTGGGATTTACTTTATATTTGATTTTATATTTTCGGACAAAATTTATAGCTTCTTTTGTATAATTTGGCTTGGTCAATGAAGGAAATAAAGGCTTCAATTTAGCCAATCGTTTTAGTGAAGCATCGTTGAAATTTGAATTGTCATTTTGGCCTAAAATCACTAACTGAACTTGATATTCGTTCTGAGCTGCAAGCATTGCAATACCAACAGCATCAATTATAGTTTTATTCTCAGAATCTAAAACAACATAATTAATTTTATTTTTATCGAACTTTGAAATAAAACTTTCGGCTTCAAAAATCCCATCCTCATTAAAACCTGCGAGAGAAAAACTAGGTTCATTATCGTAAATATAATTTTTTAAAGTTTGGTTATTATCAATAATTGCAATAACATTTCCACGTTTGGATTTTATATAATCAAAAATTGCATTTCTTAAGAAATCAGAAGTTGGAGTAGATTGATATAAATTAGGGAAATTAACACCAAGTTCCTTAGATAGTGGTGAAATTACAGGGGTCTTGGAATTACTTAATAATTTCGCTAGTGTTTCAACATTAGCTTGATAAAAAGGCCCAATAATAGCATCCATATTTTGCAAATCATTTTCAGCTACAGATTTCCCTATGTTTGATGTGGTTTTTGTCTCTTGCGAGTCTAATATTTTAATTATAATATCCAAGTCTAAGACCTTTGCTGAATCAATTGCCATTAATGCACCTGAATAAAAATCCAAAGCCATATTCAACAATTTAGTTTTCTTAACATTTGGTTGTTTCGAAGGTAAAGAATCACTTTCAATGTTTGTGAGATTAAAAGGCAACAAAATAGCAAGTTTCTTTGTATTGGTTACTTTAATTGTATTGGATAAATTTATTTTTTGTTTTTTTTCTTTCTCTTTAGAGTTTAGAATGGCCAAACGTAATTTCATTCCCGCTTTTAAACCATTTTTTAATTCTGGGTTTAACAAAATCAATTCATCCACGGTCATATTATATGTTGAAGCAATACTATATAATGTTTCTTTTAGCAAGACAATGTGCTCTTCTGAATTATTTGTTGCTGGTTTAACGGATTCTGTTTTTAATGCCGATAGACTAGTCGATTCCGACGAAGAAATACTATTTTGATTAATTTTATTTTCTGAGATCACTAACTTATAACCTATAGGAAACTCAGTTACTATTAAAGGGTTTAATCGTTCTAATTCTTCTATACTAATCCCATATTTCTTTGAAATTCCATATTTCGATTCTTTTGGCTCAATAATATGAAATTGGCCATCTTCATTTGCATTATCTTTTTTTGAAGACTTTGTATTTATGAAATTTTCATCTTTTTGCACACCATTGGTTGGGATTTTTATTTTCTGACCTATTTTCATAGTATCAAAGGATAAATCTGAATTAGCAGCTTTTATATCATCTACAGAAACGCCATATTGTTTTGAAATACTAAACAATGTTTCTTTGGGTTGAACAAGATGTGAAGTGGCTTTTTTATTATCAGCATCAATTTTAGAAATAGCGGAAGAAGGAATCAACAAAACAATGTTTTCTTGTATTCCATTTTGTGAATCAGGATTTAATTTATAGATGTCAAATGGCGTTACTTTATACTTTTGAGCTATTGAATTAATAGTTTCTCCGTTACTAACGGTATGCTTAATATATTTTTCTTGTTGTCCATAAACGTAAGAAAAAAAAGAAAAAAAAGTCAGAAATATTGCGAAAATAATGTGCTTTCTCATTTATTATATTTTATTTCAATGTATAAAATTAACAATACTTTTTAATTTAAATATAGTTTGGTTCTTTTTATTCTCTAGATTTATTCCCACTCAATTGTTGCGGGAGGTTTGGAACTAATATCATATACGACTCTATTAAC
>CAMDSN010000204.1 GCA_945907225.1 Flavobacterium psychrophilum
TCCGTTATTTTTAGCACGTATAATTCAGAAGATTGGCTCGAAAAAACCATCATTGGTTTTAGCTTGCAAACGTTCAAAGATTTTGAAATTATTATTGCCGATGATGGTTCACGAGAAGCTACTAAAGTATTAATTGACAGATTACGTTCCGAAATTTCCATTACGATAATCCATGTTTGGCAGGAAGATAATGGTTTTCAAAAGTCGCAAATTCTGAACAAAGCGATTATAGCTTCCACTGCTGATTATTTGATTTTTACTGATGGTGATTGTATTCCCAGAAAGGATTTTGTTGAAGTTCATTTGAAATATAGAGAAGAAGGTTATTTCCTTTCCGGCGGTTATTACAAATTGTCGATGGATATTTCAAAAGCCATTACCAAAGAAGATATTATTTATCAGCGTTGTTTTGATTTGCAATGGTTAAAATCAATAGGATTAAAAACTAGTTTTAAGAACATTAAATTTATCACTTTTGG
This sequence comes from Flavobacterium psychrophilum, assembly GCA_945907225.1. GTDB lineage: Bacteria > Bacteroidota > Bacteroidia > Flavobacteriales > Flavobacteriaceae > Flavobacterium > Flavobacterium psychrophilum_Q. The sequence goes on from CAMDSN010000204.1 coordinate 480, forward strand.
CTTATTGAGTAGAATTCTAAATTTTGTAACACCAACCAATGCTTCTTGGAATGGTCATAATTCTTCCGGTTGGAAAAAGGATTTGGTTGAAGTAAATGGTTTCAACCAGGAAATGCAATATGGAGGACAAGATAGAGAACTTGGAGAAAGATTATTTAATAAAGGTCTTAAATCTAAGCAAATTAGATATTCCGCTATTTGTGTTCATCTTGATCACAAACGCGGTTATGTCAACAAAGAAACCTGGGAGAAGAACAGAGAAATAAGGGAAAAAACGAGAAACGAAAAGGCAGTTTGGACAAATTATGGAATTAAACATCCATAAAATATTTTCAAAAAAAGCAGTTAACAACACCTATGACAAAAAAAAATAGAATTTTAATAACAAACGCATACGCTGTTAACAACGGAGATATGGCTCTTGTTGTTGCATTACTTCAGGCTTTTGAAAATAAAGGTTATGATGTTTCTATAGCAACATTTCATTACAAATTTTTGAAAAGCAAATATCCACAACTTCCATTACTAAGGGAGTTGTTGGATTATAAGCTTCCTATTAATGCTACTTTTTTTAAAAGGTTTTTTTTAAAACTGAATTATTTTGTAAATAACAATTATAAAAATTTTGACGTTTATATTGGAAGTCCGGGCGGCTATATGAATTCTTATTACGGATTAAAGAAGTGTTTATTACCATTAGTAGCAGCCAAAAAAAGCAATAAGAAAACAGCTGTCTATTCTCAATCCATAGGTCCTTTGAATCAACGTGACACTAATCTTTTATCCGAATTTGGAAAAAGTATTGATATGTTTTTGGTTAGGGACATCTATTCAAGAATTTGTGCTGAAACAGCCTTACCAAGTTCTAAAATTTTGCAGACAAAAGATGCTGCTTTTCTTTTAAAACCGAGAAAGTCTGCAGCCAATAATTCCAAATTAGTTGCCATTTCTGTACGTTCATGGAAACATGATAACAGAAACATGAATCTTTATTATGATATGATGCAATCTATTAGTGAAAAGGTCTTGGAAAAAGGATTTGATGTAGAATTTATTTCTACCTGTCAGGGTGTTGAGAATTATGTTGATGACTCAAAAACGGCTTTAATAATACAAGAATCGCTTATCAAAAAGAATCAAAGTTTCCAAAATAGAGTACATGTAGATTCTAAGTTTTACACTTTTTTTGAGTTGATGGATCTGCTTAATTCAAGATACACTTTTGTTGTTGGAACTCGATTGCATATGTGCATACTTTCTCTTATTAACGGAACGCCAGCCTTTAATATTAGTTATGAAATAAAAGGAAAGTACTGCTATGAATATTTAGGTTATCAAGATTATTCTGTAGATTTTAATGAGACAACACAAGAGGTGTCAACAAAATTTGATTCTTTTTTAAATAATATCAGTAACATCAAGGACTCGCTTTACGAAACTATTTTGCCAGTATATGAGGAAAGTGTCGAGTCGTTAAATATCTTTTTAGAGAAAATGAAAATGAATTAATTTTTTTAGAATCAAGCTTCTGAAATTATTTTTTAACACTATAAAATTGCACTATGCGTATTTGTATCACCCGTTCCAGTCGGAATGCATACTCCGAAACTTTTATTCGGGACCAAATTGCTGAATTTTCAAAATTGGCAGAAGTTTATACCATTTATAGTGGACGACTTCCCGAAAAAAAGGAAGATGGGAAATTATTAAATTCGAAGTTTTTCTGGCTGCTACATAAAATCGTAAAAGGATTTGTTGGAAGGAATAATTACTTTGGAAATTACGGTGTAAAAAAATATCTTATCGATAATAAGATTGATGTTGTTTTGGCAAATTACGGAATGCCTGCATTTCATCTAATGTCTGTTTGCAAAAGTCTGAACATTCCTTTACTTGTGATTTTCCATGGGCATGATGCCACAGATATAAAGCTATTAAATGAATACCGCAACAAATACAAAAAGCTTTTTGACTACGCTTCATATATCCTTCCTGTTTCTATGGATATGAAACAAAAATTGATGGCTTTGGGCGCATGTGAAAATAAAATAAGAGTGATTCCCTGTGGTGTAAATTCATCTAAATTTAAACCAGAAGACAGTATTACAGAGAGAAAGAATTTTATTGCAGTGGGTCGTTTTACAGAAAAAAAAGGACCATTACATTCAATAAAAGCATTTTATAAAGTCCTACAAAAGTTCCCTCAAACAAAATTAGTAATGGTAGGAGGAAAATCCGATCTTTTTGAAAAATGTGAAAAGCTGGTAACCGATTTGAACATAAATAACTTCGTAGTTTTTACCGGAATACTTAATTCAGAAGAAGTTGCCAATTTAATGAAAACGTCTCTGGCTTTTATGCAGCATTCCATCACTGCTCCAAACGGAGATATGGAAGGAACTCCGCTAGGTGTTTTAGAAGCAAGTGCGACTGGACTTCCTGTCGTTAGTACATTGCATGGTGGAATAAAACAAGCTGTCATTCATGGCCAAACAGGTTTTTTGGTTCCTGAAAAGGATGAAGAAGCAATGGCAGATTTTATGATTCAACTTTTGGAAAATCCGGAAAAGGCTAAAGAAATGGGAATCAAAGGACGAAATCACATTATCGAAAATTATCTTCAGGAGAATCAAATAAAAAAAATTTATGAACTCGCTAAACAGGCAATTAGTTCATAGACTTTATTTTATAAAATAGTATTGGATTAAACCGCTACATCATATTCTCTCAACGCATTGTTAAGCGATGTTTTCAAATCGGTTGATGGTTTGCGTGTTCCAATGATCAATGCACAGGGCACTTGGTAATCGCCTGCAGCAAATTTCTTGGTATAACTTCCCGGAATAACTACAGAACGGGCAGGAACAAATCCTTTGTATTCAATAGGGTCACTTCCTGTAACATCTATAATTTTTGTGGATGCTGTCAAACAAACATTAGC
>CAMDSN010000205.1 GCA_945907225.1 Flavobacterium psychrophilum
GTCCTTGCTCTAAAAAGATAGGCGTCTTGAGTTGAGGGAGAAGCTGTGATAACATTTCCAAAAGCAACATCTGCTTTTTGCAAAGCAATAGGATCTGGCTTTATTATGTCTTTTCTAGTATTGTCGTAATAAAGCGAATTCCCTAAGTAGAAGTTATCTATTACATAATTTTTAGAATTTGGATTACTAGTAGCAACTTCAAATAGTGTAGCAGCGGCTGAAAAAGTTTTTATTGCGTACAATTTTTTTCCTATTTCATTTAATTCATTAATTAGTAAAGGTTCCAAAGTAACTGCCTTTTTAATATCATCTATTGCAGAAGAAAAAAGCATAGGTTCAACTGATTTTTCATCGGCGCTAATAGCTTTCTTTATTTTGGCTTTACCCAAATAAAAATAATCACTGGCAATTATTTTGTTGACCGGATTATTGATAAAATCCTGAAGTGATTTCATCGCTACTTCTACATTTCCATTTTCAAATGCAGAATAACCCAAATATCTTAGTATTCTTGGATTTACCCCGTCCAACACTTTCATTTTTTCAGCTTCTAATTCTAATGCTTTATAATCTTTTGCTAAAATTAAGAAGTCGGCATGGCGCATTCTTGATGTTATTGAGTAATCCGTTAGACTTAAATATTTTTCATAAAAATTTAATGCCTTTTGAATATTTTCAGTTTCTGTTTTTGGCACATTCCTCCCCCACAAATAGTGCGTTTCTGCTAATTCTCTGTAAACAGGACCATAATTAGGGTCTTCGGCAATAACTTCATTATATTTTTTAACAGCCTCCTCATATGCCTTAGCTCCTTTGAGTAAAACACCCAACTGCATTTTTGCTCTAATATAGTTTTTATCTAAGCGATACGCATTTGTGTATGCTTGATACGCATCATTTTGATTTTTTTCACCATAATATGCATCGCCAAGAGCTAATTGAATACTTGCATCATTTGGATATATTTCAGCTACTTTTTTCAATATGGATATTGCCGTTTTATAATCGGGCATATCAGAATTAATGTATGCCCTTGCGATATAAATGTGTTCTTCAACGTCCTTCTTTTTTAGTTCTTTGGTCACAAGATCAAACTTAGATTTGGCTTCAACGCTTTTGCCAGCGTCTAAATATAACTGTCCAAGTCCAATAGAATTTAAACGAGCGCCCTCACTACAAGCCAATCCTTTATTAAAATAAATTGTTGCCGAATCTGAAATATTTTGCTTTAAGTAAATTGTCCCCAAAAGAAAGGTAGCTTTTCCATTAGATGGCTTCAATTGAATAATTGACTTCAATAATGATTTTGCTTTTTCATATTGTTCTGCATCTATTGCTTTTTTTGCAGGCTCTAAATCCTGTGCATTAGCGATTGAAGATGCAATTAATGCCAAACTGAAAATTTTAAAATTTTTCATTTCTATAAAATTAATTTTTAATTTTTGTAACGGTATTCCTTATCACAACTTTCCTAGAGGGAAAATGTACAGGAACCAAACCTGATTTTAATATTATTCGCTGTCCTCGTTCCCCTGAAATGAATGAAGCAAACCCCATTCCTAAACCAGTATATCCTTGACAATTTATAAAATATAAACGCCTTGACATTGGATATAAATTTTGTGCTAAATTATCTTGAGTAGGATAATAATAATTAGTTGCATTTAATCCTTTAACTCCCAAAACTTTAACTTTTTCCACTTCAGGTTGCAGCTCAATTGGCGGCTGTAAAATCCAATTCATACCAACAACACCAACCATTCCATCATTTTCTGAAACATATTTTATTACATCTGCAGTAGTTTTGAAAGAATATACTTTTCGTTTATCCGCCAAAGGTAGACCTACAACATCAGAAACAAATCGCATCGCACTTGAATTGGGATTATCAAAAACCAACCCTTTAATATTTGGAGTCCAATTGCCTTTAATGAAATTGACGATATCCTCTAATGCAATTATAGAATCATTGGATGTTTCATTTTTTATTAAAGCAATTGCATCGTAAGCAAAAGGCGTGATTCGGGGTGTAATTTTTTTGTTTTTGTATTGTTTAATTTCTGTTTCGGTGAGTGAACGGGTTAAAATTGCAATTTTGGCAGTATCATAAAACAAATCAATAATTATTTCATTCTCTGACTTCGCTATTAGATTTAATTTTGCTTTGTATTCTGTTTGGAAAACAATTTGTTCATCTTCAACAATTGGAAATATAGATTCATCCACATATATATTGGCCTTACCTTCAATAATTGTCTCTTCACTTTTTTTCTCTTTTGTTTCACAAGAAGAAAGAAAAAATAAAATAGAAAAGACAAAAAACAAATAAAATTTTACTAAAGCAGTCATAAGTAATATTAATCTTTATTAAAGAAACGCAAAAATCGTAAAAAAGAATATACAATCAATATAATTCCGAAAACAATTCTGTATTTATACTCCAATGCGAGCGGTAATGATTTGCAGAAAATTATTAATAATCCTAATGTTAAATAAATCAAAAAAAACAAAATGCCTATAACGAGAAGAAATCGCTCTTTAAGCGATTTCTTCTGAAAGTTTTCTATGAATTTATAAATCATTTATTCCGCTGATTGAATTGATATAGGAAGAGAATATAAAACTCTAACTTTTTTTCCATTTTGCTCTCCAGGAACCCATCTTGGACATGTCTTTAAGACACGTATTGCCTCTTTACCAGTGCCATAACCGATATCTCTTAATACTTTAATATCTGAGAGAGAACCGTCTTTTTCTACTACAAAGGTTACAAATATCTTCCCTTTTAGTCCTTCTTCTTCAGGTACTTGAAAATTTTTACCAATAAATTTATAAAACTTTTCTAAACCTCCTGGAAAATCTGGCTTAACTTCTATACCTGCAGTGTTATAAATACTTGTATCTTCTTCAACAACAACATTTGTAACAGGGCCTGTTCCAACAGGCTCAACAGTTAATGGGGCATCTGGATCGCCTTTTATTGTTTCGTCTCCAAGCTTTTTTTCTTTTATTTCTTCAATTTTCGGTGGTTCTTCAACAATATCTTCAGTCTTTGCAACAACCGGCTTTACAAATTTAACTTGATCCACTTTTGGTGGCGGTGGTGGCGGTGGTGGCGGAAGATCCTTCGGTTGTTCCTTCGGCGGCATTTTTATAGTAACTATTTTTTGATCTAAAGCAGCGTTGTCATCTTCTCCACTAGGAATCATATCAATTAATATAGGCGCAAAAATTGCCAATCCAAAAACAAAAGCACCAATTAGAAGAGATCTAACTGTCGTTTTAGGATTTTCACTCCTCAATTCGTAAGCACCGTATGCTTTATTTTTGCCTTCAAAAACAATATCAATCCACTGTCTTTTAAATAAGTCTAATTTCATTTTAGTATATTTTTAATTTCATTGGATTATTT
>CAMDSN010000206.1 GCA_945907225.1 Flavobacterium psychrophilum
ATTATCAATTATTCTTTGTCAATTATTTTAACTGCTTTTCTAATTCATTAATAATAACAACCGCTCTATCGTAATCGTCTTGAATTTTGGATTCTGATGATTGAGCATATCGAGCCAATTCACAATTTTCAGTTAATTGAATAAATTCAAAAACAGTTTCTGAATTTGCCTTCCTTGAGAGTAATAACTCAGTTATTTTATCCTTACTCATTTCTGAAGTTTCAATTTTCAATTTTGCTTTTAGAAAGTTGTGCATTGCTTTTTCAAGCGAAATATAAAAAGGTTCTTTGTTGCCAAGGTGTTTTTTTGCTTCGCTTAAGTATTTTTTTGCAAGGGCATTGGATTTTTTTATTTTATTTCCAACAAAATCATTATTCGAAGCATCTTTTTTCTTTCTGTAGATAATTAATAGCGGGATGGCCAAAAAAGGCAAAAACAGCAATGAAAAAAACAAACCATATCCCAAAAAATCGTTTTCATTTGCCGGTTTGAGTTCGGTCCTTTGTTTGTTATATGCAAATGATTTTGAAACTTCAAATTTCCTTTTTTCAGTTCCATTTGGCTTCCCCTTTTGTGTATTTGAAACTCCAGGGCCATCGAGTACATTTATTGTAATTGTAGACGAAGTAATTGTTTTATAACTATTGCTCCCCAAATCAAAATAAGAGAATTGCATGGGTTTAATTTGATAACTGCCTTTATATTGTGGTATTATTGTATAGGTGTCGGTTATTTTTCCGGTCATTCCGCTTAATGGTGTAGAAACATTTTCATTATGAACTGGATCATACACTTCCAATGCTGAGGGTAAAACAGGCTTTGGCAAAGAAAACAACTTTAAGTTTCCTGTTCCGATTATACTCACCTCTAAATCCAAAGATTCTCCATTCTTTAGCGTAGTTTTGGATGCCGTGATTTTTAAATTCATATTCCCAACCGCACCCACAAAATCTTCGGGTTTTCCATTTTCTGGTAATGGTTTAACTGTTATGATTTTGCTACCTGCTGAAACCCGTTTGCTATCCTCAGCTAAAATAGTTTGTCCCCAAAAATTTCTTTTACTTGTGGGCACTTGACAATCTATATCCAAAGAGAGAGGTTCTATTTCTAGTTTTCCTGATTTTTGAGGGTATAAAACTGTTTTTCGGAGCACTACATAGCGATAGCGTTGGCCTTTAAACATTCCTTCTTCAGCAACTAACTGCTTTATATCTATGTTTTGACTCCAAAAATCATTGTATTTTGGCTTATTCAACTCCTGCCAATTGGTAATTCCTATATTGTGACTGAAGTATAATTTATATACTACGGTTATTGGTTCGTTTAAATAAGGATTTGTTTTAGATATATCTGCAACTAAATACAAATTATCATCCGCATTGATTGCAGGAGCTTCGTTTGGATCTCTTCCCGCTTCAACCGCATTAGTTACATTTATTTTTACGGGGGTAGTTTTATAAATATGCCCGTTTATTTCTACCGCCGCTTGTTTTAGGGTTAGCACACCTTTTTTTGTTGGCAATAAAATATATATCCAAGATTTGTTAAATGAACTTCTACCGTTTATCCAAGATTGACTGACCGATTGGCTGGGCCCTCCTACAACTTTAAATCCACACGCCTCAAAATTTGGGGGTTCAAAATCATCTCCATCAGCGTTCATAGTAAAATCAACACGAAGACGTTCATTTAATCCTAAAGAATTTTTACTCACTTTCGCTTCAAATTGAACCTGAGCAAATAGGATTTGATTTATAATTATAAAAAACAGTACACCTAACTTTTTCATTTAATACTATCTCAATGTTACCAATCTTTTTCAGCTTTCTTGGGATTGGTTTGAACTTTTTGTTTATTTACTTTATCCTGAACCTTTTTTTCTTCGTTGTTTACAGCATCTAATAAATTCTCTAACCGCTGTTTTGAAATACCATTTGGCTGCGGATTGGGCTTTTCGTTATTTTGATCTTTATCGTTTTCTTTTTTCTCTTTTTTGTCTTCCTTTTCTTTTTCGTTTTTGTCTTCCTTCTTGTCTTCCTTTTTGTCTTCTTTATCGTTATCCTTTTTTTCGTCTTTTTTTTCGTCTTTCTTTTCCTTTTTTTGATCTTCTTTTTTAGGAGGATTTTCTTTGTGCATTTTCTTTGCTAGCGCCAAATTATATCGCGATTCTTCATCACTTGGGTCATTTCTAAGCGCATTTTTATAAGCTTCAACTGCAGCTGAATATGCTTTACTTTTCATAAATGTATTTCCTAGATTGTGAAATGCTTTATGTTTTTCTGCTTTTGTTTTGGCATTTTTTATGGCTTTTAGATAATGATACTTTGATTCTGCCGCTTGATTTTGTTTGTAAATGGAATTTCCTAAATTATAAGATGCAGTTGAATTTTTTGGGTTTAAGGATTCAGAAATTCTATAATCGGCCTCAGCGTCTGAGTATTTATTATCCATAAAAAAATCGTTTCCTTTTGGGATATTTTTGTCTTTTTTTTGGGCTCCTGTAATAAAAGGAACTAAAATTAAAATGTAAACTATTATTTTTTTCATTTAATTGTACTTATAAATGACCAATCATTTTTCGCCTTCGTTAAATAAATTCAACTTTTTTATCCACTTTGTTTTTCTTTCGAAAATTAAAACGTCTACAAATAACAATAAAAAACTAAACCCAAGAAACCATTGAAATTGCGATTTAAAATCTGCCATTTGTGTGCTTTCAAATTCTGTTTTTTGTATATTGTCTAAGGCATTCTTTACATATTCTACAACATTTTTAGTCGAATTACCGTCTATATAACCTCCGCCAGAGCTTTTTGCAATACGCTTTAATATTTCTTCATTTCTTTTAGTGACTACCACCTCATTATTTTGATCTCTTTGTAAACTTTGCACCTCCCCATTAACTTTTAATGGGATAGTCCCACCATCTTCGGTACCCACCCCGATAGTAATAATCTTTAACCCTAATTTTTTAGCTTCTTCTGCTGCTGCTTCTGCTTCTTCAGAATGATCTTCTCCATCGGTAATTATAATTAATAGTTTATTTGTTTTATCCTTTTTCTCAATATAGGTCGTTGCTAAAGTAATAGCTTGATCTATTGAAGTCCCTTGTGAAGATATCATTCCTGGGTTCATAGTTTGTAAAAACATTTTTCCAACATTATAATCGGATGTAATTGGCAATACAGGAAATGCACTACCGGAATAGGCTATAATTCCAATTCGGTCGTTGCCTAAATTATTAATTATTTGTGAAATAAGCTGCTTCCCTTTTTCTAAACGACTCGGCGCCACGTCTTCTGCCAGCATACTTTTGGAGACATCCATTGCAAAAATTACATCAATTCCTTCCCGTTTTACCGTTTCTAATTTAGTTCCAATTTTAGGGTTTACCAATCCAATTAT
>CAMDSN010000207.1 GCA_945907225.1 Flavobacterium psychrophilum
AGTCTCAGTTTTCAGTTGTTACTGCTCACTGTGACTGCGACTGAATACTAGATTATCCTTAATTGTTGTTTTACGCTTTTCATATCTGTTTTGTGAACCAAAGCAGAATGTGTCAAAGCTAGTTTACGCTTTTTAGATTTTTTTGTCAAGATGTGACTCTTAAAAGCGTGTTTTCTCTTGATTTTTCCAGAGCCAGTTACTTTGAATCGCTTCTTTGCACTGGATTTTGTTTTCATTTTAGGCATTTTTTCCTAGTTTATTTAATTTAACTTACTTACTTTTTTTTGAATGAAAAGCTTATTAGCCACTAGCCATTAGTTTTAAAACTTTTGCCTATTTGCTATTGCCTAATTACTTTGTTTTCTTCTTTGGAGCAATAAACATGATCATTCTCTTTCCTTCAAGTACAGGCATCGCTTCTACTTTTCCATATTCTTCTAGATCTTGTGCTAAACGGAGCAATAAAATTTGGCCTTGTTCTTTGTATATAATAGAACGCCCTTTAAAGAAAACAAATGCTTTCAATTTAGAACCCTCTTTCAAAAACTTCTCGGCATTTTTTCGTTTAAATTCATAATCATGTTCATCTGTTTGAGGTCCAAAACGAATTTCTTTTACAACAATTTGAGTGGACTTCGCTTTTAATTCTTTATCACGTTTCTTTTGTTGGTAGATAAATTTACCATAGTCCATCAATTTACAAACAGGAGGAACAGCGTTTGGTGAAATTTCAACCAAATCAACTTCTTGTTCTTCGGCTAAACGCAATGCATCGGTAAATTTAAAAACCCCTGGCTCAATGTTTTCACCAACTAAACGAACTTCTGAAACGCCACGAATTAAATCATTAATTCTATGAGCTGCTGTTTTTTCTACTCGAGGTTGATAACCTCTGTTGTTTCTAATTGCTATAACTTTATAATTTTAACCTGTTTGTTAACAGGATGGTTAAACTTGAAATGTTTTTAATGTTTTTTCTATTTCTTCATTCACAATTGTTGCAAATTCATCAATTGATATTGTAATATTACCCTTTCCTTCCTGCCCGTGACGACGTACTGAAATCGTATTATTTTTTTCTTCTTCCTCACCTACAATCAACATAAACGGCATTTTTTGAACTTCTGCTTCTCTAATCTTTCTCCCTATTGTTTCGTTACGGTTATCAATTAGGGCGCGAATTTCGTGTTTTTCTAGCAATTCTAAAACTTTTTTCGCATAATTTTCATATTTCTCGCTTAAAGACAATATTATAGCCTGTTCTGGCATAAGCCAAAGAGGGAAATTTCCAGCGGTATGTTCTAACAAAATTGCAATAAATCGTTCCATAGACCCAAACGGTGCTCTGTGGATCATAACAGGCCTATGGAGTTCATTATCAGACCCCTTGTAAGTTAGTTCAAAACGCTCTGGCAAATTATAATCAACTTGTATTGTTCCAAGTTGCCATTGTCTTCCTAGCGCATCTTTCACCATAAAATCTAATTTTGGTCCATAAAAGGCAGCTTCGCCATATTCGATAACATAATTTAATCCTTTGTCTTTTGCCGCATTGATAATTGCATTCTCTGCTTTTTCCCAATTTTCATCACTTCCAATATATTTTTCTCTATTTTCTTTATCTCTTAGAGAGACCTGAGCAGTAAAGTTTTCAAATCCAAGGGAACCAAATACATAAAGTACCAGGTCAATTACTTTTTTAAACTCTGTATCTAATTGATCAGGCGTGCAAAAAATATGTGCATCGTCTTGTGTGAATCCGCGAACACGAGTTAATCCATGTAGTTCTCCTGATTGCTCATATCTGTAGACCGTTCCAAACTCGGCATATCTTTTTGGAAGGTCTTTGTAAGACCATGGTTTAGTATTATAAATTTCACAATGATGGGGACAATTCATAGGTTTTAGCAAGAATTCTTCTCCTTCAGCGGGTGTGTTTATGGGTTGAAAACTGTCAGCGCCATATTTTGCGTAGTGTCCGGAAGTTACATAAAGTTCCTTTTGTCCTATATGAGGTGTTACAACTTGTTCGTAGCCTCCTTTTTTTTGAGCCCTTTTTAAGAACTGCTCTAATCGATCTCTCAGTGCGGCACCCTTTGGCAACCATAATGGAAGGCCTTGTCCAACTTTTTGAGAAAACGCAAATAATTCTAATTCTTTTCCAAGTTTTCTATGATCGCGTCTTTTGGCTTCTTCCAATAATTCAAGATAATCGGTTAGTTCTTTTTGTTTTGGAAATGAAATTCCATAAACGCGCGTCAATTGTTTGTTTTTTTCATCACCGCGCCAATAGGCTCCAGCAACACTCATGATTTTCATTGCCTTAATTATTCCTGTATTTGGAATATGCCCACCTCTACATAAATCGAAAAAGTTTGAATGGTCACAAAAAGTAATCGTGCCGTCCTCAAGGTTTGATATTAATTCGGTCTTATATTCGTTATTTTTATAAATTTCAAGCGCTTCTTTTTTTGAAACCGGACGCAATTTAAACTCGTGCTTTTCCCTTGAAATTTCCAAAACTCGATCTTCAATTTTTTTGAAGTCCGCATCTGTTATTTTTTTATCACCAAAATCTACGTCATAATAAAAGCCGTTATCAATAGCTGGACCTAATGTTAATTTTATCCCTGAAAATTGTTCTTCTAAAACCTGCGCCATAACGTGTGACGTTGAATGCCAGAAAGCTTTTTTACCCTCTAGGTCATTCCAAGTGTACAATACAAGTGAACCGTCTACAGTTAGTTCTGTTTCTGCCTCCACAGTAATGCCATTAAAAGCACCAGAAATAACATTTCTTGCCAAGCCTTCGCTAATGCTTTTAGCAACATCCATAGGCGTATTTCCTTTTAAAAACTCCTTTACCGATCCGTCTGGTAGTGTAATCTTAATCATTCCTAAAATTTTTATGGACTGCAAATATATAAGATTAAAAAAACACTTCCAAGATATAATAGTTATAAACCCTTGAGAGAATTATTTTTTAGGGTCAAATTACTTCTGTATATATTAATATTGAGCAATATTGAAAAGTATTGCTTTACATATCAGGCTTTTAAAAAAGTGTTTAAAAAAGGTTATAAATATGTTGGCTTAGTTTTTTACAATAACTTATATTTGCTCCCCGCAATGGTAAAAAACAGTTTTTGTTAGTTATTTATATTTTTCAAAAAAAAATAAAAAAAATATTTTCAAAAAGGCTTGTTAGTTAATAAAGAATAATTACTTTTGCACCCGCTTTGGATAACAATACAATCAAAAGGTATTATTAAAAAGGCTATAAATACGTTCGTAGACATATTGAATTGACAGCCGTTTCGGGATTTATTCCGAGACAAAAAAGAGAGTAAGAGAAATTAATAGAATTGAAGCACTAGCCTTTGTCTATAAAAA
>CAMDSN010000208.1 GCA_945907225.1 Flavobacterium psychrophilum
ATTCTTTAAAAGTAAAAGCTGCCGGTTTAGCAGGACATGCTACTCAAGATGCAGCTAAAACTTTATTAGCGAGCGTCTATCTTACAAGAGGTAGTATGGCTAAAAGGGATAATACAGGTAATGGTGGTGCCGATTTTACTTTGGCAAAACAATATTCTAAAGAGGTAATAGATGCAAATAGATATTCGTTGTGTCCTTATTTTCCAGATGCGTTTATAGTACAAAATAAAAATAATGATGAAATTGTTTTTGATGTACAATTTAAATCCCCAGGATTAGGGGTAGGAAATACAATTGGTCTAAATATGGGTATTCCTTCAAATGCTACAGGAATCGATAATTTGTTGGCTGGTGGTTCACAAGGTTCTATTAGAGCGAATCCCTTTCATCAATTTTATTATGAAGAAGCGGATAGTATTCGCATGCAATGGACTAATGCGAGAATTCTAATAGATGCTGCTACTGGAAGTTATTCTAAAGTAAGTGCAGTTAGCAATAATCCTCCTGTATCGGCTGCAAAATTTAGAAGATATCCTGTTCGGAGTCCTGGGTTCGCACTTCAAACAAATGATTACGATGTGAACTGGCCAATATTTAGATATGCAGAAGTATTGTTAATTTTTGCAGAGGCATCAAACGAAATAGATGGACCAACACAAGAGGCTATAGATGTATTAAATATGCTTAGAAGTAGAGCAAGAAATACGAATATAGGCGGTATTCACAGAGATATATTACCCCGCTCTTTGAACCCACAAATATCAGCTGGTTTAATCGATCTAGATCTTTCAAATCCTTTAGTTTCAGATCAAACAGCTTTTAGAAATTATATTTTGTTGGAGCGAAGTAGAGAATTAAGTCAAGAAGGCAAAAGATGGTTTGATTTAGTTCGATGGGGAATTCTAAAGAACACCTTGCGTGGACTAAATGCTAAATATGTTGCTAAAATTTCAGAAACTCCTCCAGTTGAAGTTCCTGTAATAACCACTAATAAATGGGCTAATTATTGGAATGGAAGAGTTGAGGAATGGGATTTATTAACTGGTACGCTTCAGGATTTTCACATGTTACTTCCAATACCAAATGGGGAGAGACTCGCAAATCCATCCATAGGACCTAATAATCCTGGATATAACTAATTAAAAATAAATAGTATGAAAACCAAATATTCAATACGTATTTCAATGCTTTTATCAATTTTGTTTGGTTTCACTTCTTGTGAAAAAGATGAAATAGATACTTGGGTGAGTTTAGAAGCTGATAAAACAGAAGTAGCTGTTAATGAAACTGTAACATTTAAAATGTCTGGTAATGCCGAAACCTATGTGATTTATACGGGTGACATTGAAATCAAACCCACTGGAGAGCAAATTCCACACATTTTTGCCAACAGTTATTTAGTAATTACAGGAGGTAGAACAATTGATGATGAAAGTTATGTTTTAAAACAATCTGGTTTAGACACTTGGGTACCTATTTTGACTGCTGAAATTGCAGCTTATAATACTGCAAATCCCAATACACCACTTAATGCCAATACAATAATAACTGGCTTACAGAGCTTAGTAGACAAATCGTATTATAAAGATACTGCAGCAATTAGAATTAGAGAGTTAATGCCAACACTCAAAAATTTTACTAGTTGCCAAGCGCTAGTGGTTACTTATTTTACTAATTTAAGTGTATTATTAACTCCACCTGGGGGATTTTCTACTGGTGTAGCTATAAACAGATATAATTTGACTTATTCCTATAAATTTGGTACTCCGGGGACCTACGTAGTAACTTTATTGGGGACTAGATTAAGCGATAAAAATTATTCAGGTTCTGGTTATATTTATAATAGCACTTCATCAGCTAGTGAGTATACATATAGCAGAAATACAGACACGGTAACGATTGTTGTGGAATAATACTGTATCCTTACCCGTTGGGTGGAATAATTTTTATGCCCAAAGATATCAATTACCTTAGTCCTTCGATTTGTTTTTCAAAATATATTCTGAAGGCGACATTTTACAATGGGATTTAAACCACTTAGAAAAATACTGTGGATTAGAATGACCTATTGCATACGCAATTTCAGAAATATTTAGATCTGATTCTAGTAAAAGTGTGGTCGCTTTTTTCAATCGCACCGAATCAATAAACTCTTTACCGGTTGTCCCTGTTATTATTTTAACTTTTCTAAAAAAGGTTGAACGACTCATTAAAAAATCATCTGCAATATCAACAATATTCAAATTAGACTCTTCTATATTATCATTAACATATTTGAGAAGTTTTTCAATAAATTCTTTGTCCTTACTATTTGTGGTTAAGTCAGCTGCAACTTCGTATTTATTACTTAAAAACAGATTTTTATATTTATTTCTAGACTCTATAATATTTTTTATAGTAAGATTTAAAATTTTAATATTAAATGGTTTAGGAACAAAGTGGTCTGCGCCAGATTTCACTCCTTCAAATTGAGTATTCATATCGCCCTGAGACGTTAAAAGAATTATCGGGATATGCGAAGTGTTAATATCATTCTTAAGGATCTTACATAGTTCAATGCCATTCATTATAGGCATTACCAGGTCACTTATAATTATATCGGGTTGCAATTTACTTGCCATTTCAACACCTATTTGCCCATTATCTGCTGTATATATGTTGTAATTATCCATGAAGTAATCGGCCATATTTTCAATTAAATCTTTATTGTCATCTACAAATAAAATAGTAGGTTTTTCAGCATTGAAATCTGCATTTTTATCAACTAAATTAGTATGGATAATCTCATTGACTTGATCATAATTAGCAATACTAAGCGCTCTAGATATATCATTATCCCAAAGGAATCGATCTGATTTTTCTTCATCCGTGTAAGCATTTTCATCCAAAGGTAAATTCAATGTAAAAGTAGCTCCAATATTTAATTCACTACTAACTGAAATTGTTCCTTTATGCAGTTCAATCATTGATTTTGTCAAAGACAAGCCAATTCCAAATCCATTAACATAGCGATCCATATTGCCTCCGTGATGGTAAAATCTATTGAATATTTTAGCAATATAATTAGGGTCAATTCCTGAGCCATTATCGATGACATCAATTATTAAAAATCTTTCATCCGCAGAAGGGAAAGCTCTAATTATAATTCTTCCCCCATTATTGGTATGTTTAATGGCATTGGAAACTAAATTATACATTATTTTTCCAAGCGCATTTTTATCAAACCAAATAAAAAATTCAGGTTCAAAGGAATCAATCGAGATTTTAATTTTTTTAGATTTTGCCAAAGACTTGAAAATAACTTTGATATTTTTTAAAAACAAAATCATATCATTTTTCTGAACTTTTAGTTGGTAATT
>CAMDSN010000209.1 GCA_945907225.1 Flavobacterium psychrophilum
AATGCGCTAATAGGTCTGAACAAAGCTACCAAAGGAGAACAGTGGACGACTAAATGGAATCTTCAAGAACCAGTTTATAAATGGCATGGTGTAGAGATAAAAGATAATAAAGTGATAGGTTTGAATTTAGAGAACAATAATTTAACCGGACAATTGCCTGAGGAAATTGGTGATTTAGTTCATTTGAATGGTTTAGATTTATTTAAAAATCACATATCAGGAGTCATACCAACTTCAATTGGAAATTTAAAAAATTTAAAAAATTTAAATATTGGGTTTAATGAAATTTCAGGTCAAATACCAACATCCTTGGGGACGGCTCAAAAATTAGTTTCAATAGAACTCCACATGAACAGATTGACAGGTGAATTACCGGCTAGTATTGGAAACTTATCAGGTTTAGAGACATTGTCTTTATTTAATAATTATATTGAAGGTAAAATTCCAATGTCATATTACCAACTTACATCTTTAAAAGTGTTGTTATTAAACAGTAACAAGTTGGCTTGCGAATTAGATAATCAGATTTCAAATCTTTCAAGATTGGAAACTTTGAGTTTATTTGATAATAAGATGTATGGTCAGGTACCGCTGGCTTTAGAAACGTTAACCTATTTAAAAGAGTTGAATATATCAAATAACTATTTTAACGGATTTGTATCTAAGTATTTGTCAAGTTTAGATATTTTTAATATGAGGATGATGAATGAAAATGGGTTAGCAACATCTTTAAAAGTTGCAATAGAAAAAACTACTTCAGTCGCTTCAGACGAATAAAAAATTGTTTGTTTTTTTGTTTATAAATTTGTTGGGTAAAAAAAGTCTTGATTTATCAAGACTTTTTTGTTTTAATTCAGACAAAAATTTATTCTGATGCTGTTAGCTTTGAGGTGCTTCTATAGATATAATCATTGTAAATATGTCTTCTAGCAAATCGACTTGGCGATTCTGCATTCACCATTTTAATATATATGGGTCTTAATACACCAAAATATTCAAAGGAACTGCCATCTATAAATGTGATGTATAAAACGCCTTTTTCATAGTAAAAGTCGGCAATATTTGTAGTTGATGTAATTCGGGTATATTCTACTCGATCTTTTTCTAATGTTTCAGGAGCAATGCTGACTAAAAAATGGTAAGCCGAAATAATTTCTTTACTCTTTTCCTCAGCGATCAAACGTGCTGAATCCTCAGTAATTGCATCTGGATGCATGTCTTTCATGCAGTTTCTATAAATGGTTTTAAGTTCTTTCAATGTGGCAGTCTTAGTAACGCCAAGTAGCGTTCTGTATTCTATAATCTTTTTTGTGTTCATTCTTCTTGGGTATGAATTCTATACTAAAATTAATTTTTGCAAAAGTACTTTATTACTTCATACAACAGATTGATTACTATAAATTATTTTATTCTATTCTATTTTGTTGCTTATATTGAATTTCGTTGTATATTTGCATTCTAAACAGCGCGGGATAGAGCAGTAGGCAGCTCGTCGGGCTCATAACCCGAAGGTCACAGGTTCGAGTCCTGTTCCCGCTACTAATAAAAATAAAAACCGAAAACACTAAATGAGTTTTCGGTTTTTTTATTCTCAATTAAATGGAACATAAAGCAGGTTTTGTAAATATTATTGGAAATCCAAACGTAGGAAAATCTACCCTAATGAATGCCTTTGTTGGCGAACGTTTGTCTATTATCACTTCTAAGGCGCAAACTACCCGTCACAGAATACTTGGTATTGTAAACGGTGATGACTTTCAAGTTATCCTTTCAGATACGCCTGGAATTATCAAACCAGCATACGAAATGCAAAAATCGATGATGGATTTTGTGAAATCGGCTTTTGAAGATGCAGATGTTTTAATTTATATGGTTGAGATTGGGGAAAAAGAATTAAAAGATGAAGATTTTTTTAATAAAATAATTCACGCTAAAATTCCGGTTTTACTATTGTTAAATAAAATTGACAAATCCAATCAAGAACAATTAGAGGAACAAATTTTAATGTGGACCGATAAAGTTCCAAATGCAGAGATCTATGCTATTTCAGCTTTAGAAAATTTTAATGTGAAGGAAGTTTTTAATCGAATATTAGAATTACTTCCCGTATCGCCTCCTTATTATCCTAAAGATGCACTGACCGATAAACCAGAACGCTTTTTTGTAAACGAAACTATTCGTGAAAAAATATTGTTAAATTATGACAAGGAAATTCCTTATGCGGTAGAGATCGAAACAGAAGAATTTCTTGAAGATGAAAAAATCATTCGGATTCGTTCCGTTATTATGGTAGAACGCGACACCCAAAAAGGAATTATCATCGGACACAAAGGGGGAGCTCTGAAAAATGTGGGTATGCAAGCGAGAGCCGATTTAGAGAAATTCTTCGGAAAACAAATCCATATTGAGTTGTATGTAAAGGTAAATAAGGATTGGAGAAGCAATGCTTTTCAGCTTCGTCGTTTTGGTTACAACCAAAAGTAACTGTAAAAAATTAGACAAATTGCTCATTAGGAGTTTGACGCATTTAAACGTATTTTTGCCAAATAAATTAAATTAAAATGAACAATATTGTAGCCATAGTAGGAAGACCTAATGTAGGGAAATCTACTTTTTTTAATAGATTAATTAAAAGAAGAGAGGCTATAGTTGATTCTGTAAGTGGCGTAACTCGAGATAGAAATTACGGAAAAAGTGAATGGAATGGTAAGGAGTTTTCTGTAATTGATACCGGTGGTTATATAAAAGGATCTGATGATATTTTTGAAGGCGAAATAAGACGCCAAGTTGAATTGGCCATAGATGAGGCAGATGCGATTATTTTTGTGGTTGATGTAGAAGAAGGCATTACGCCAATGGATGCTGAAGTTGCCAAATTACTCAGAAAGGTTACCAAACCGATATTGTTAGCTGTAAACAAGGTTGATAATGCGATGCGTGAGAAAGATGCTGTCGAATTTTATAACTTAGGCTTGGGTGAATATTATACCATTGCTAGTATTAGTGGAAGTGGAACCGGAGATTTACTAGATAAGTTAGTAGATGTTTTACCTGAGTTACCTGAAGTGACTGAAGATGAAGCCGCTTTGCCACGATTTTGTGTGGTGGGTCGTCCCAACGCCGGAAAATCCTCTTTTATTAATGCATTAATTGGAGAAGATAGATTTGTGGTTACCGATATCGCCGGAACAACCCGAGATTCTATTGACACTAAATACAACCGTTTTGGTTTCGAATTTAATTTAGTTGATACTGCAGGAATTAGAAGGAAAGCGAAAGTAAAAGAAGATTTAGAGTTTTACTCGGTAATGCGTTCCGTTCGTGCTATTGAACATTCGGATGTTATAATACTTTTAAT
>CAMDSN010000210.1 GCA_945907225.1 Flavobacterium psychrophilum
TTTTTATAGGTCAGATGTAACGCCTTTGGGCGTTTCATTAAACTTGAAATTATTGATTAAAATGGTGAAACAATGCAATAAAAATGAATCCGAATGGAACTATTACTGCGAATGCATATCCAAATTTATGGAGTGATCTCGAGAATTTATTGTTAAATCCAACCGACTGCATTGAAGAATTGAAACCGTGCCATAAATGCAAAAACAATAATACAAAAGATACACAATATATGCCTGTACGAACCGGGCTTTCGAATTTATGAACCAATTCCGTAAAATATCGTGTTTCGTCTATTGGATTTACATCTACATATTTATAAACCATCTCTGGAATCCAGAAATCATAAAAATGCAAACCAAGGAAAGCTAATACAACTAAACCTGAAATAATCATGTTTCTTGATACCCAAGAAGAATTGGCTGTACCATTGTTTTTTGCATAACTTATCGGTCTTGCAGCTCTGTTTTGAATATCTAAAACAAAACCCATTACAAAGTGAAAAACGACACCAGCTACTAAAATGGGTTGCATTACAAATTGAATTATCGGATTGTTACCCATAAAATGAGAACAAACATTGAAAGTTTCAGCGCTAAATACAGAAGTTAAATTTATAAAAAAATGAAGTGCTAAAAAGGTTACTAAGAAAAGTCCAGAAAGTGCCATAGCAACTTTTTTTGCAATGGACGAACTCAAAATAGAAGATTTTGCCATAAGATTGAATAATTTATTTAATAAAATCAGACAAAAATACAGCTATTTGCTATTAACCGCAACCTTTTCGTTGTAATTTATAATGAATTTAAAATGGGTTTAACAGTTGTTGATTTACATTATTTCAAATTTAATAGGTTTTGGTAACATCTTCATCAACAACTAGAATATAATCGGCTTTATTAAAGTTTTCTTGAAGTAATTTATTCAAATCACTTTGTTCAACCGTTGCGATAGTTGTAATTTTAAGTGGGTCTGCATCTCTTTTCAAATACCAATAGATACCTTCAAAGTTATCAGAATGGTATGTTCCGTTAAAATGAATAAAGATAGATTTCTCTTTTAAATTTTTTTGAATAAAATAGGCCATCGTTGCGTCTTTAATGGCTTGCGCTTTCGGCATATTTGGACTTGCATGATCGCCCATCATTTTCATCATGTTAACATAACCGGGTAATTCGGAGTCATAAGCAATTGGTAAAGGAGCAATCCAAATCTTCTCCTCCGAAGTAATATTTTCCAAGCCTTCAAAGCCTTTTTTGGAAACTATTGAAGCAAATCTTCGGGGAATATTAGTAGCAATAAATGGTATTTTATTTTCCTTGGCAAATTCAACTAAAGGTTTGTAGTCAGTTTTATAATTGGGCCAAAGTCTGGCAGTGGAATCCAATTGCTTCTGATTGATTTCTCCTTTCAGAAATTGGTCTAATTGCTTTTGATTGTCTGCTTCAACCATCTCGGCTCCCAAAATTAATGAGTTTTTTTCGGCTAAATCTTTGATTAATTCTAATTCTAACCAGTGTGAAATCGCATTATTATGATATTCGCCAAACAAAACCACTTGGGCTTTTTCAGCAGCTATGAGTAGTTTGCCATAGTCTACTTTCTTACCTTTTTTATCAAAAAGCTGATAGGCTTTCTTTTCTTGTGAAAAGCCAATTATAGCGGTTATTAGAAAAAAAATAACAAAAATTAATCGTTTCATAGCAGCTCTTTTTAATTCCAATGTTTTAACTTTGGAACATACAATATTAATAATTTCATAATGAAATACCATCAAATAGACCGTCATTTGTTCGTTAAAAACAGAGCTAAATTTGTGGCTCAAATGAAACCGAAAGGTGTAGCTGTTTTCAATTCAAACGATATTTATCCAGTATCGGCTGATTCTGCGTTGCCATTTGCACAACATCGCGATATTTTTTATTTGAGCGGCGTTGATCAAGAAGAAAGTATTTTACTTTTATTTCCTGATGCCCCTTATGATCATTTAAAGGAAATCTTATTTTTAAAAGAAACCAATGATCACATTGCTGTTTGGGAAGGAGAAAAATTGACTAAAGAAAAGGCATTTGAAGTTTCAGGAATTAAAAGTGTGATTTGGTTGCAGGATTTTAAGAAAACTTTGAAAGAAGTTATGATGTATTCGGAAATCATGTATATAAATACTAATGAACATTATCGTGCTGTAATTGAAACCGAAACAAGGGAAGCTCGTTTTACAAAATGGTGGAAAGAAAATTATCCCGCTCATAAAGTTGAAAAATCAAATCCTATTTTGCAACAGATTAGATCAATCAAAGAGAGTGAGGAAATAAATTTAATTCAAAAAGCCTGCGATATTACAGAAAAAGGATTTAGAAGAATTCTAAATTTCGTTAAACCCAATGTGATGGAATACGAAATAGAAGCTGAATTTGCCCATGAATTTTTAAGAAATCGGTCTAAGGGTTTTGCCTACACGCCAATAATCGCTTCAGGTAAAAATGCAAATGTTTTGCATTATATACAAAATAACCAGCCATGCAATGCAGGGGACTTGATTTTGCTTGATGTTGGTGCAGAATATGCAAATTATTCTAGTGACATGACAAGAATGGTCCCTGTTTCTGGCCGGTTTTCTATAAGACAAAAAGAATTATATAATGCGGTTTTGCGAGTTAAAAATGAGGCTACAAAAATGTTGATCCCTGGAAGATTATGGAAACAATACCATGTTGAAGTTGGAAAAATTATGACTTCCGAATTACTTGGTTTGGGATTAATCGACAAAGCCGATGTTCAAAATGAAAACCCGGATTGGCCAGCGTATAAAAAATATTTTATGCATGGAACTTCCCACCATTTGGGTTTAGACACCCATGATTATGGTTTATTACACGAGCCTATGCAAGCTAATATGGTATTTACTGTAGAACCTGGGATTTACATCCCTGCTGAAGGAATAGGCATTCGGATTGAAGACGATGTTGTAATTCAGGAAAAGGGTGAGCCTTTTAACCTTATGAAAAACATTCCGATTGAAGTGGATGAGATAGAAGCGATAATGAATTCTTAAAGAGAAAAAGAAAATACCTGACTGCCGGAAGGCATGGAATATAAACGGCGCGCGGAAGTGGGCCGTTTTTTTGTGTTTGTCATTCCGACAAAGGAGGAAACACAACAACTATTATGAGATTCCTCCTTTCAATCGGAATGACAATGATAGTGGCAAAAAAGAAAACATCAACAATCATTCGTGCATTCATAGCTAAATGCTATTTTTGAAACTCGAAACCTAAAAATTGTAACTTGAAACAAATCATTTACAAAAATACCAAAATCTCATTTAC
>CAMDSN010000211.1 GCA_945907225.1 Flavobacterium psychrophilum
TATCCTTATGAGATTTCAGATTTAGAAAATAAGAAAAGATTGCTATACCATTTGCAAAAAAACAACGAAGCACTTGTTCAAATGACAGAAGCGTTTCGTGATATGGCTTTTTTAACTTTTATATTCTTGACATCAATTATCAGTAAAATTATCAAAAATTTTAAAATTGACAATTCGGTGGAATAATGCTTTTAAAAATGGGAAAGATGGACATTTTGACATTATAACAATGTCTTCCCAAAGCGTTGTTTCTTCATCTAGAAATTTAAAGATCATGGTGGGATTTCCTTTTTTGAAAAGAGAAGAAAATATCTTCGACCCTAATTCATTATTTTTATGTAAAACGTCGATAAAGAGTAAATCATAAAGCCAAAATTTGTCCATTTTATGGAATTTTGTAAAGTCTTTCTCATACGAAGCACTATTCTCGTTTTGAAGAAAGTTGACTAACGATTTCGATTTTTTGGTGACATTTTTAAAGGTAAAACCAGTGCTCGCTTTTGTCCAACCACCAGCAGAACCAATATTAATGATATTTTTGGTGTTGTGTTTCCAAAATTTGTAACAAGTCATAGGAATATTTCCCTTTTCTTTTTCTAGGATTTCGTAATCGCTAATTCCTAATTTTCGAATATATTTTTGGATCTCTGTTTCATATTCTTCGGGGGCAAGTAAGTCAGCTGAAAAAAGTGTATACTCCAATAATGCTTCGGTTGAAGAAGTGGGTAAAATATACATAAAACGTGTATTTCCTCTTTGTTCCACAGAAAAATCCATAAAAGTGGCGAAATCAGCATTAAAAACAGCTTCTTTACTTTTAATAAACCAGCCAATAAAATGCTGTTGTAGCAATGGATATTCCGATTGTTTTTTTACTAGTTCTGGATTGAAAATTGAATTAAAAATTTTATCACAAGTGTAACTTTCTTCCAAACCGTTTGCGCTTGTTTTTACTTCGCAATAGTCTTCGAATTCTTGAAAATCAATTACTTTTTTGTGTGCAAAATGGATATTTTTATTACTTGAGATTAAGTCAAAAATCATGTTGTAGAAATCCAAACCCTGCAACATTTTATATTTATAATGTTTCAGGTCTAGATTCCGCTGAAAGTTTTCATTGGCAAAAAGAGCCACATCCCATTTTTTTGACAAAATCGCATCAAAAGCAGAGGTATCATCCCAAAAACACCACGTTCTGTCATTGCTTTTTTTTGGATCTTGATCAATCAATAAAATAGTTTTGTCTTGAAATTTATCAGATACTATCATCTCATATACCGTCATTAATGCCGATAATCCTGATCCTGTAAAAATATAATGGTAGTGTGACATCTTAAATTCTAAATGAAAATCCCAATGCCCAATAATAATCAGGGGCATTTTTAGAGATTCCAAAACCCGAAGACAAATCTAACATAAAATTATCGGTAACCAAATATGTAATTCCGTCATCTATACTATGATTTAATTTTTATAGTTTTCAATTTTGTGTTTTTCTAGTTGGCTACAGATTTAAAAAAACGAATCCTAGACAAAATTATTTTAGATATGTCTAAATTTTTTTTTAACTACTATTAAAATTAATATATTTGTCAAAAAATAAATATTTTAATGACCACTTCCGAAGAAAATTACGTTAAAGTAATATATCATCTTTCACACGCAGCCCCAAAAGGTGTAAATACCAATGCTATTGCTGGAATGCTAGATACTAAAGCTTCTTCAGTAACAGATATGTTAAAAAAACTTTCCGATAAAGAACTAGTTGCTTATCAAAAATACCAAGGTGTAACGTTGACATCCAAAGGATTTCATCTAGCCAAAATGATAGTGAGGAAGCACCGTTTGTGGGAAGTTTTTTTGGTTGATAAACTTAATTTTTCTTGGGATGAAGTGCATGAAATTGCTGAAGAATTAGAGCACATTAAATCTGAGTCACTAATCAATAAGTTGGATAGTTTTTTAGGTTTTCCTGATTTTGATCCACATGGAGATCCAATTCCAAATGCAGATGGGGAAATAAAAAAAATGTCTAAATTATTGCTTTCAGAAGTTGAGTTAAATAAAGAATACCGTTGCATTGGTGTGAAAGATTCCTCGTCGGATTTTTTAAAATATTTAGATAAACAAAAAATTGCTTTGGGGTCCACTTTTGTAGTTAAAGAAAAAGAAAGTTTTGATGACACATTATTGGTTGAAGTCAATTCTAAAGAAATTACGATATCTAACAAAATTGCCACTAACTTATACGTTCACTAATTATGTTTGAAACAATAATAGACTATTTCGAAAGTATAAATCCAATCTTAGCGGCTTTATATGCTACACTATTTACTTGGTTCTTAACAGCATTTGGCGCATCGTTTGTTTTCTTTTTTAAGAATATGAATCGGGTTGTTCTTGATGGAATGCTCGGTTTTACAGGTGGTGTTATGATAGCGGCAAGCTTTTGGAGTTTGTTATCACCAGCCATTGAAATGAGTAAAGGCGAAGGATTTGTTAAAGTAATTCCGGCAGCAGTTGGATTTGCTTTAGGTGCTTTATTTATTTTTGGTTTAGATAAATTGCTACCTCATTTACACATCAATTTTAAAGAAACGGAAGGAGTTAAGTCGCCATGGCAACGCACAACTCTTTTAGTTTTAGCTATTACATTACACAACATTCCTGAAGGGTTGGCGGTTGGAGTTCTTTTTGGTGGCGTTGCAGCTGGAATTCCCGAAGCATCCATTGCAGGTGCCGTAACATTGGCTATCGGTATTGGGATTCAAAATTTTCCTGAGGGAATTGCGGTTTCTATGCCACTGCGCAGAATGGGAATGAGTAGATGGAAAAGTTTTATGTATGGACAATCATCGGCTATTGTTGAACCTATTGCGGGTGTTTTGGGTGCAGTTGCAGTAACTTTTTTCACACCACTTTTACCTTATGCTTTAGCATTTGCTGCTGGTGCAATGATATTTGTTGTTGTAGAAGAAGTAATTCCTGAAACCCAACAAGACAAAAACACCGATATTGCCGCACTCGGATTAATAGGAGGGTTTATTGTAATGATGACTTTGGATGTAGCTTTGGGTTAATGACACCCACAATCGCCATCGCCACAGTTTTTCTTTGATTTTGGTGTCCAAATAAATTTACGCACAAGGAAACCTAGCGCCACAATTACAAGTATATAAACCAGTATTTCTTGAAAATCCATAGTACAAAAGTAAAAGACTCTCTAACTTTATAGAACCTTTTTATGTTAAAGTTTAGCGCCTACTGAAATATAGAATGTTCTTCCTTCTCCAGGCAAAATTCCAGGACCAGGATA
>CAMDSN010000212.1 GCA_945907225.1 Flavobacterium psychrophilum
TAAAAGATGAAGGTTTCACAGCTTCTAACATTGCCTATCCAAAATGCGTCACTTCAGTTATTTGGGGTTCCAATTGACAGGGTAGAATTTCAAATGACTCGTAAAGAATTTGAGGGGGATATTACCGTGGTTATTTTTCCTTTTTTAAAGTTGATAAAAGGTAATCCATTTGATATTGGAACAAAGATTGGGAATTTTTTAGTCGACACTGTTGAGCAAGTGCATAGCTTTAATGTAGTCTCTGGTTTTTTAAATATTGTAATTGAGGATGATTATTATATTAAGTTTTTTAATGATACGACAGCTAATACTAAGTATGGGATTGTTGATGTTTCGGAAACTAGTAAAGCGGTAATGGTTGAATATTCTTCTCCAAATACAAACAAGCCCTTACACCTTGGACATGTAAGAAATAATTTATTGGGGTATTCTGTGGCAGAAATATTAAAAGCGTCTGGAAAGAAAGTATATAAAACCCAAATCATCAATGATCGGGGTATTCATATTTGCAAGTCTATGTTGGCGTGGAAAAAATTTGGTTTTAATCAAACACCTGAAACTACTGGCTTAAAAGGAGATAAATTGGTTGGTAATTTTTATGTAAGATTTGATCAAGAATATAAAGTCCAAGTGGCTCAAATTATGGCAGCTGGGAAATCGGAAGATGAAGCTAAAAAGTTAGCCCCACTTCAAATAGAAGCCCAGCAAATGCTGCTTAGTTGGGAAGCTGGAGATCCTGAAATTATTGCACTTTGGAAAAAAATGAACCAATGGGTTTATGATGGTTTTGAATTGACCTACAAAAAATTGGGTGTTGATTTTGATAGTTACTATTATGAGAGCAATACCTATTTATTAGGAAAAGAAGTTGTGCAATTAGGGTTGGAAAAAGGCGTATTTGAGAGAGATGCTGATGGATCGGTATGGATTGATTTAACTTCTGATGGTTTGGACCGCAAAATTGTATTACGTTCAGACGGAACCGCTGTTTATATGACACAAGACATAGGAACCGCAATTCAGCGAGTAAAAGATTTTGAAGATGTTGGTGGTATGGTTTATACGGTAGGTAATGAGCAAGATTATCATTTTAAAGTATTGTTTTTAATATTGAAGAAATTAGGTTTTGAATGGGCAGAGAATCTTTTCCATTTATCTTACGGAATGGTAGAACTCCCCTCAGGAAAAATGAAATCTAGAGAGGGCACTGTTGTAGATGCTGACGATTTAATTACTGAAATGACTTTAACGGCTGGGAAAATTTCAACCGAACTGGGAAAACTAGACAGTTATTCCACTGATGAGAAGGAAAAATTATTTGAAATTATAGGTTTAGGAGCTTTGAAGTATTATATTCTTAAAGTTGATCCTAAAAAACAAATTCTTTTTAATCCTGAAGAATCTGTTGATTTTGCAGGAAATACGGGTCCTTTTATACAGTATACCTATGCCAGAATTCAATCAATTATACGGAAAGCCGATTTTGACTATACTATTTCCAGTGACTTACATTTACTTCATCCAAAAGAGAAAGAGTTAATTAAACAAATTGAACTGTATCCTGATGTTATTCAAAATGCTGCTAGTCAACATTCACCAGCTTTGATTGCTAATTACTCTTATGACTTGGTTAAAGAATATAATTCTTTCTATCAATCGGTGTCAATCTTAGGAGAGGAAAATTTTGAGAAGAAAATTTTTCGTGTAAAATTATCTAAAACAGTTGCCGATATCATAAAATCTGCATTCAAATTACTCGGAATAGAAGTCCCGGATAGAATGTAATATTTTTTTACGTTTTTACTTATTTTTTTTAGATAATAATCCCATTTTGTTTAACTCAAATTTGAATATTTTTTCTAAATTTACAATTCACAATTTTTCCTTATTACCAATAGCTGTATACAAGTATGTTTAAAAAAACCCTAAAATGTTTGATAATTCTTACGATTGGCTTTTTAATCGCTTTTTTCTCAATACGCTATTATGTAAAGAATGGAGGGAGACGCGTTATAGCTGACGAAACGCCTGAATATCAAATTTCTGCTAAAGAAATAGCATCTGAGTTTGCTTCTAATACATCGGTGTCTAATAAAAAATATCTTGAAAAGTCAATTTTAATTACTGGGGAAATAACCTCAATTAATGAAAATGAAGTTATTGTTGATAATTCTGTGAATTGTAGCTTTTTAACAATTTCGGATAATTTAAAAAAAGACCAAAAAGTGGTAGTAAAAGGAAGAGTAGTTGGTTACGATGATCTTATGGGAGAAGTTAAAATTGATCAATGCAGTCTATCTAAATAAATAAATTTTTAATAATGTACGCTATAAAGATTGTTTTAATCGCCTTTCTTTTATTTATAAACATAAAAGTCAATGCTCAGGAAGAATTAATGCGTGAGCTCGATTCTTTTCCAACCCATAAAGAAATAGCTTCAACAGCTTTTAAAGGGCTCCAAATTTGCAATATGCAATCAACCAAATTAGCGGCAAAGGGAGAATGGTATTTTTTAGTGTCTCACCGTTTTGGGGATTTGAAAAATGGAATCAATACTTTTTTTGGTTTAGATGAAGCTTTAACTAAAATTGGTGGGATTTATGGTGTAGCCGATTGGCTTTCATTTAGCGCCTCAAGACATACCTATCAAAAAACTTTTGAATTTGCCATGAAATACCGATTAGCAAATCAGCAAGTTGATGGATTCCCACTAACAATTGTGGGTTATAATACCTTAGATATAAACACAGATTTGGATAAAGAATTATATCCTGGATTAAAATTTAATAACCGATTAGCATTTTCATCTCAAGTTTTAGCTTCTAGAAAATTCTCTACTTCTTTTTCTGCTGAAATGGCGGCTATCGTTATTCACA
The DNA here is from genome assembly GCA_945907225.1 of Flavobacterium psychrophilum. Classification (GTDB taxonomy): domain Bacteria; phylum Bacteroidota; class Bacteroidia; order Flavobacteriales; family Flavobacteriaceae; genus Flavobacterium; species Flavobacterium psychrophilum_Q. Next base: position 2,877 of record CAMDSN010000212.1, read on the forward strand.
AAAATTTATATGATGATTTTATAGATCAAGAGAAATTATACCTTTTAGGTGCAGGAACGCGATATAAAGTTTCAAAAAGACTAAGCGTTAATTTAGAATATGCTTCAAGATTAAATTTAAACGGAAATACAAGATCTGCCTTTCGTGATCCCATTTCCATTGGTTTAGATATTGAAACGGGAGGTCATGTTTTTCAAATGGTGTTCTCTAATACTCAACCCATGAATGATGTTGCATTGTTTTCAAATGCAGGAGGTAACTGGGAAAAGGGTAGTGTTTATTTTGGTTTTAATATGTATAGAGTTTTTTAAATTATGATGACAAAAAGATTTTTTTGGGTATTTTCACTTGCGTTAATTTTGAACGCTTGTGATTCAAATACGTATTCAGAGCTTGAACCAATTGTTGAAAATCCAACCTATAATGCAAATATTAAA
>CAMDSN010000213.1 GCA_945907225.1 Flavobacterium psychrophilum
AGAGAAACTTTAGGCGTTCTTTTGGGTATTGATAAAAAAGAAATTGCCGAAATTTTGATGCGTTGTAATTATTCGGAAGAATTTATCAAGTCGGCAAACGATTTGCAAATTATGGATGCTATTAGTGAATGTTATGAGCAATATAAGGTTTTGAAGAAGAAGTAGGGTATGTTCTCTATTTTCAGTTCTCTGTTCTTTATGCTTACAACCGACAACCGATAACTGACAACAGATAACTTCAGCTATTAGAATAATACCTCGCTTCAATCCGTTTAATATCTTTAATCGTATTCTTTGCCCAAAGCAAACGTTTTTCAAGAATTTCTTCTTCGCTAAGTTGCCATTTTACATCAGATTGTCGTAGGCGAGTGGTAATGTCTTGAATAATAATCGCGGCTGAGACAGATATATTCAAACTCTCTGTAAAGCCTACCATTGGGATTTTTAAAAAACCATCGGCTTGATTCATTACTTCTTCTGAAAGGCCTTCTTTTTCGGTGCCAAAAAACAAAGCACTTTTTTGGGTCACGTCAAACTCATGAAGCAAACACGAATCGTTATGTGGAGTTGTGGCAATAATTTGATATCCTTTTTGACGCATGGTTTTTATTGAAGCCCCAACAGAATCAAACGTCTTAATATCAACCCATTTTTGCGCACCCATAGCAATTTCTTTGTCAATGCTTTTTCCAAATCGTTGTTCAATAATATTAAGTTCCTGAATTCCAAATACTTCACAACTTCTCATAACAGCACTCGTATTGTGCATTTGAAAAACATCTTCTACTACAACTGTAAAATGTTTCGTGCGATGGGAAAGTACGTTGTTAAAACGTTCTTTTCTGTTTTCAGTCAAAAATCCTTCGAGATAATTCAAAAAATTAAGGTCAACCATGTTTGTATGTTTTATACAAAAGTAGTAATGTAATTCTAAATTAAAAATTTGGGATTAGAATGAAGTTTAAATGAAACAAATAGTTATTAGCTTCATTATTTTAAAGTACTCGTAAATTTAATTTCAAATTGGTTCTAAAATTATTCTATTTTTGAAGTTTATTTATTTTCTTTATGAATTTGTACTCAAAAAAACGACTTGTGATTATTAGTGGTGCAGGCATTTCATCGGAAAGTGGAATTAAAACCTTCCGAGATTCAGGTGGTTTGTGGGAAGGTCACGATATTATGCAGGTAGCTACTCCAGAGGGTTGGTCTAAAAACCCGGCTCTTGTTTTGGATTTTTATAACCAACGAAGAAGGCAACTCCATCAAGTTAAACCCAATTCGGCCCACAATATATTAGCTGAGTTAGAAGCTTATTTTGATGTGACCATCATAACCCAAAATATTGATAACCTTCATGAAATTGCAGGCAGCTCAGATGTGCTGCATCTTCATGGAGAATTATTAAAGGTTAGAAGTACTGTAAATGAAAATTATATATTAGACTGGCATACAGATCTTAATATAGGCGATTTTGATACTAAAGGCCATCAATTGCGGCCTCATATTGTTTGGTTTGGCGAAATGGTACCTGCTTTAGAAGAAGCTGTAAATATCACAGAACAAGCTGACTATGTAGCTGTGATTGGCACATCGCTTCAAGTATATCCGGCAGCAAGTTTGGTCGAATATGTAAATCCAAATTGTAACGTATTTTATATTGATCCAAAACCTGCAAAAATCTATAATTTGAAAAATCATATAGAAATTATTCCGCTTAGGGCTACCCAAGGAGTTCCTGTTTTAAAAGAAAAGTTAATCAAATTGATATAAAACCAATTTCGCATAACTTATATTTATCAACTAATACCTATTTTTGCATAAAATATAATTCTGAAATTATTCAGAATAAACAACACTAATCATGTCACTTACTACTCTAAATGCTGTTTCGCCTATTGATGGAAGATATCGCGGGAAAACTAAATCTCTTTCAAATTATTTTTCTGAAGGTGCTTTGATTAAATATCGTGTTCTGGTAGAAGTTGAGTATTTCATCGCTTTATGCGAAGCTGATTTGCCACAACTAAAAGGTGTAAGTCCAACCGTTTTTGACAGCTTGCGAAATCTCTATAAAAACTTTACAACTGAAGATGCGCAATGGATAAAAGAATCTGAAAAAATCACAAACCACGATGTAAAAGCGGTAGAGTATTTTATCAAAGATAAGTTTGAATCCTTAGGATTATCTAACTACAAAGAGTTTATTCATTTTGGTTTAACCTCACAGGATATAAATAATACAGCTATTCCGCTATCGACAAAAGAAGCCTTTCAAGAAGTCTATTTAAAATCATTAATCGGTATAGTAGCCAAATTAAAAGAATTGGCAATGGAGTGGAATGATGTCCCGATGTTAGCTAGAACTCATGGCCAGCCTGCTTCACCAACTCGTTTAGGAAAGGAAATTTTGGTTTTTGTTGAACGTTTGGAAGAGCAAATGCGTTTGTTGTTTAATATACCTTTTGCGGCAAAGTTTGGAGGTGCTACCGGAAATTTTAATGCACACCATGTAGCATATCCCAATGTGGATTGGAAAAAATTTGGCACCACTTTCGTGGAAGATACGCTTGGTTTGCAGCATTCCTTTCCAACCACACAAATAGAGCATTATGACCATTTTGCTGCGTTTTTTGATGCACTAAAAAGAATAAACAACATCATCATTGATTTAGACAGAGATATCTGGACCTATGTTTCGATGGACTATTTTAAACAGAAAATTAAAGAGGGAGAAATTGGTTCATCAGCCATGCCACACAAGGTAAATCCAATTGATTTTGAAAATAGCGAAGGTAACTTGGGAATTGCAAATGCAATTTTTGAGCATCTTTCGGCAAAATTGCCAGTTTCGAGGTTGCAGCGCGACTTGACAGATAGTACGGTTTTAAGAAACATTGGAGTTCCAATCGGGCACACACTAATCGCTTTTGATGCTACCTTAAAAGGATTGAATAAGCTATTGTTAAACGAATCAAAATTCGCTGAAGATTTAGAGAAAAATTGGGCAGTTGTTGCTGAAGCGATACAAACCATTTTAAGAAGAGAAGGCTATCCAAACCCTTATGAAGCATTGAAAGGGTTGACCAGAACTAATTCGGCAATCAACAAAGAAGCTATTCATGCATTCATTAAAACATTAGAAGTTTCAGATGCAGTCAAAGCTGAATTACTTCAAATCACTCCAAGTAATTACACTGGGATTTAATAAATAAAGGCACAAGTAATTATACTTATGCCTTTATAATTTGTGTTGTTTTGGTTATTGTATTTTTTAAAAAGAATAGGTTGTTGCAAATAAAACATAAG
>CAMDSN010000214.1 GCA_945907225.1 Flavobacterium psychrophilum
GCCATTGAAATAGATAATTCTTACCTAACAAAAGACGAACAATTTAATGCCGTTTTGGAAATGGTGGATGATGTAACGAAATCGGTATAAATTTTTGTTTATCTCAATTATAATAGTAGATTTACGTTCTATTTTAACGAAATCAAAACTATTTCTATGAGTATAAAATTCAGATTAACAGTAATGAGTTTTCTCCAATTCTTTGTTTGGGGAGCTTGGCTAATTACAATAGGGAACTATTGGTTTGGTACTAAGCAATGGAGTGGAGCCGAGTTTGGAGCTATTTTTTCAACATTGGGAATTTCATCCATTATTATGCCTGCTATCACAGGAATTATTGCTGATAAATTTATTAATGCAGAAAAATTATATGGGTTATTACATATTTTGGGTGGCATTGCCATTTGCTATATTCCTCAAGTTAATGATCCAATTACATTTTATTGGGTAATTTTTGCTGCAATGCTCTGTTATATGCCAACTATTTCGTTGTCAAATTCAGTGGCTTATAACATACTTAAAACTAATGGCTTTGATGTTGTAAAAGTCTTTCCGCCAATTAGAGTTTGGGGAACTATTGGTTTCATTGCAGCTATGTGGTTGACCAATTTAACCGGGAATAAGGCTTCCGCAAATATGTTTTATATTTCTGCATTTTCTGCAGTGATTTTAGGGATTTATTCGTTTACATTGCCAAAATGTCCTCCTCAAAAGTTGATTTCCAACAATACTACAACGCTGCAAAAACTTGGCTTGGATGCGTTTAAATTATTTGGGACTTATAAAATGGCATTATTCTTTTTATTTTCAATGTTTTTAGGGGGTGCTTTACAATTAACCAACATGTATGGCGATGTGTTTTTATCTGAGTTTGGTAAAATTCCAAAATACGCCAATAGCATAATTGTACAAAAATCTACTTTAATAATGTCGATTTCTCAAGTTTCGGAGACCTTATTTATATTGGCAATTCCATTCTTTTTAAAGCGTTTTGGAATCAAGCAAGTCATGTTAATATCAATGTTTGCTTGGGTTTTACGTTTTGGTTTGTTTGCTTATGGAAATCCGGCAGATGGTTTGTGGATGATTGTTATGTCGTGTATTGTTTACGGAATGGCATTCGACTTCTTTAATATTTCGGGTTCGCTTTTCGTGGAAACTACTACAGACTCAAAAATCAGGTCTTCTGCACAAGGATTATTCATGATGATGTCAAATGGATTTGGCGCTTTATTTGGGGGCGTGTTAAGTGGAATTGTAATTGATAAATATTTTACTAACGATGGTATAAGAGACTGGCATAGCATTTGGCTTTCGTTTGCCGGTTATGCTTTAGTAATCGCCATTTTATTTGCTGTACTATTTAAGCACAAGCACAACCCAAATGATTTGGATCATGTTAGCCATTAGATAAATAAATGAAACCCTTTTAATTGAAAGGGTTTTTTGTTGCCCATGGCTTCCTTTCTAGCCACGATAGGAAAAAGCTACCGTGCAGATCATACAGCAGAAAAAATGGTTTTAAAAAATACCTAAACTACATGCTTCAAAATTCAAAACTCTTTATTCTTTTTTAGCTCCGCTCCGTTCGCCGCTAAAGCGGCTCGGGTCTTTGCGTTTTTTCTTTTATAATTCTTTTTTAATTAAGAAAATATGCTTACTTTTGCCAACCTTTTGGCGAAGAAGAGTTTCCTCTAGGTATCAACTATTTAAATCTAACACTGTTGTGTTTTTATTTGCATCAAGAAACTCGAAGAACATAACATACAAATTATTTTATCAGCATGGCTGTATTAAACAAAGAACAAGAAGCCTTTTTAAATGAATTTAATTGGCATAATTATTCAGAAGGAATTGACGTAGTAGATCAAAAAAACTTAGAAGAATTTGAAAACTTAGTTTCAAAAACTTTTATTTCAACGGATCAAGAAGAAGTTGTAGAGGGAGTTGTAGTTAGAATTTCTGACAGAGACGCAATTGTTGACATCAACGCGAAATCGGAAGGTGTAATTTCACTAAATGAGTTCCGTTATAACCCAGGTTTAAAAGTGGGTGATAAAGTAGAAGTATTAATTGACATCCGTGAAGACAAAACAGGACAATTAGTATTATCTCACAGAAAAGCAAGAACAATTAAATCTTGGGATAGAGTTATTTCTGCAAACGAAACTGGAGAAATCGTTCAAGGTTTTGTTAAATGTAGAACTAAAGGTGGAATGATTGTAGATGTTTTTGGAATTGAAGCATTCTTACCAGGTTCACAAATTGATGTAAAACCAATTCGTGATTACGATGTATATGTAAACAAAATGATGGAATTCAAAGTGGTAAAAATTAACCACGAATTCAAAAACGTAGTTGTTTCTCATAAAGCGCTTATCGAAGCAGATATCGAAGTTCAGAAAAAAGAAATCATTGGTCAATTAGAAAAAGGACAAGTATTAGAAGGAATTGTGAAAAACATCACTTCTTATGGAGTCTTTATAGATCTTGGTGGTGTTGATGGATTAATTCATATTACTGACCTTTCTTGGAGTAGAATCAATCACCCAAGTGAAGTTCTTGAATTAGATCAAAAATTAAACGTGGTTATCCTTGATTTTGATGATGAGAAAACAAGAATTCAATTAGGATTAAAACAATTAAATGCGCACCCATGGGACGCTTTAAGTGCTGAATTAAATATTGGTGATAAAGTAAAAGGTAAAGTAGTTGTAATCGCTGATTACGGTGCATTTATTGAAGTTGCAGAAGGCGTTGAAGGTTTAATTCACGTTTCTGAAATGTCATGGTCAACTCACTTGAGAAGTGCACAAGATTTTGTAAAAGTTGGTGATATTGTTGAGGCTGTTATCTTAACTCTTGATAGAGATGATAGAAAAATGTCTTTAGGAATCAAACAATTAACACAAGATCCATGGACTGATATTACAGCTAAATATCCTGTAGCTTCTAAGCACACAGGTATCGTTAGAAACTTTACCAACTTTGGTATTTTCGTTGAATTAGAAGAAGGTATTGACGGATTAGTTTACATTTCAGATTTATCTTGGACTAAGAAAATAAAACACCCATCAGAGTTTGTAAACGTTGGTGACAAATTAGATGTAGTTGTATTAGAGTTAGATGTTGACGGACGTAAATTATCTTTAGGTCACAAACAAACTACTGCTAATCCTTGGGACAAACATGAAGATGCATATGCTGTTGGAACCATTCACAATGGAACTATCGCAGAGATCGTTGATAAAGGTGCCACTGTAGATTTTGGTGATGATGTT
>CAMDSN010000215.1 GCA_945907225.1 Flavobacterium psychrophilum
AACTGAAAGAATCTGTTATTGCTCCTGAAAATGAATTTTATTTAGACCGTATTGAAAAAGAAAATTTAGTACTGGTTGGGGCGAGATATTATAAATTCAGTTAAAAGCCGCACTATTCCGTTTATAGTTAATTAGTTCTGCCAACTGAAACTGAACTCTGGACACTATTTTATCCCAACCACCCCTCTCTATCCAAACTTCTATACTGGATAGCTTCAGCAATATGATTTGCATTTAAGTTAATAGTATTTTCCAAATCTGCAATGGTTCGAGATACTTTTAAAATTCTATCAAATGCTCTTGCCGAAAGATTTAATCGTTCCATTGCCGTTTTTAAAAGTTGTAAAGATGCATCGTCCAAGACACAAAATTCTCGAATTTGTTTAGTGCCCATTTGTGCATTGTAATGTATGTTGGCATAATCAGCAAAACGTATCGATTGAATAGATCTTGACATAGCAACCCGTTTTCTAATTTCATAACTACTCTCCCCTTTTCTGGTTTCGGTGAGTTGATCAAAAGGGACTGGAGTGACTTCAATATGAATATCAATTCGGTCCAAAAGTGGTCCTGATATTTTACTTAAATAACGTTGCATTTCTGCTGGTGTTGATTTATTCGGAGAATCACAGTCATTAAAAAATCCACTCGGACTTGGGTTCATACTTGCAACCAACATAAATGAAGAAGGATAGGTAATGGTAAATTTTGCTCTTGAAATCGTTACTTCTCTGTCTTCTAGTGGTTGGCGCATTACTTCCAATACTTCTCTTTTAAATTCGGGCAATTCATCTAAAAATAAGACACCATTATGAGCTAATGAAATTTCTCCAGGTTGCGGATAACTACCGCCGCCAACTAAGGAAACCGATGATGCGGTGTGATGTGGACTCCTAAAAGGGCGTTGATTCATCAATCCTGTATCTTTTACTTTTCCGGCAACGCTATGAATTTTGGTTGTTTCCAATGCTTCATTAATTGTCATTGGTGGTAAAATACTAGGTAACCGCTTAGCTAACATGGTTTTTCCAGATCCAGGAGGTCCGATTAAAATAATATTATGCCCGCCAGCAGCGGCAATTTCCATACAGCGTTTAATGCTTTCCTGACCTTTGACATCTGAAAAGTCAAATTCAGGGAAATCTAATGTTTTATTAAACTCCTCTTTGGTGTCGATAATCGTTGGTTCTAAAGTACCATTGCCTTCAAAAAAATCTATAACCTGCAACACATTTTCAATGCCATAAACGTCTAAACCTGCAACAATCGCAGCTTCTTTTACATTTTGTATAGGAAGAAAGAAACCTTTAAAACCTTCTTCTTTGGCTTTGATAGCAATAGAAAGAGCCCCTTTTATAGGCTGCAAACCTCCATCTAGCGATAACTCTCCCATGATTAAATATTGGTCAACCTCATCGGCTCTAATTTGTCCCGAAGCTGCCAGAATACCTATTGCCAAAGTCAGGTCATAGGCAGATCCCTCTTTTCGCAAATCGGCAGGCGCCATGTTTATTGTAATTTTTTTTACCGGTAAACTATAACCATTATTTTTCAACGCAGCCGCAATGCGATAACTGCTTTCTTTAATGGCATTATCAGGTAAACCAACCAAATGATACCCAACACCTTTATCGATGTTTACTTCTACAGTAATTGTAGTGGCTTCCACTCCAAAAACAGCACTCCCAAATACTTTTACTAACATCTAATTTTTGGGCAGTCAATAATGAGATGCCGAGTGTAAAAATAAATGTATGCGTTTTAAAAAAAGTAAGCGAAAAGTGTATATTTTAAAAAGGAGATTTATATTATTTTTTTTCTTGAAATAACTTATCCAGCTGGACTTTCTCTTTATCGTTTAGTTTTTCATAAATCTCTATAAAATTTGGCTTTGCACCAGATATTAAAAGATCCTTAATGGTGTCGCGAGCAAATTTTGAAAACTGCCATTTATAATGAGTGGTTGCATTTACTAAATTTTTTAACACAATTGGATCATTGTCATTAATTGTTAACACATTAATAAATGCATTTTGGCGAATAGAACTTTCATATTTTGGCGAAGTGTAGTCTAGTAATTCTTCATACAAAGATTGGCTATCTAAACTCTGATTTTGGATGGAAAAAGTCAAATACAATAACCTCAGACTTTTATCATTCCCACCAATCCAGTTTTGGACTTTCACCAAATAATCATTTCTGCTTTCGGGAAAGTTTTTCCACAAATTCATAAAAGCAATTTCCTTCGTATCATAGGAGGCATCCTTCAGTAAAGTTTCATAAACGGTTTTGAAACTATATGGTATTTCTGTGGCAAACTCGGCAACAGCCTGACGTACGTTAGTATTGTTTGAGTCTAATGCCATTTTTAGGAGGTCTTTTTTATCTTCATAAGGAACATCTTTTAGCTGATAAATAATTTCTGTTTTTACAGGATAAAAAACATCCGATTGTAATATTTCTGAGTAGCGATTATAATTATTACGAATTGAATTTGATCTCATTTTTTGGACTTCAAGGAGTAATTGAATAGACTTGTTTTTAACTAACAAACCATTAACTTCATCACTCCTAAAATGATAATCTTCCAACCATACTTTCTTAAATGTTTCGGTGTCAAAATCGAACACTTTTCTAACTTCAGCCAAGAAATCATCGGTTTCGGCATTTTGAAATTGGTATTTGTTTATGTAATTTTTAATGACTTTTTGGAAGGTTTTTTCTCCAATAGCTTCCCTAATTACATGTAATGCCCATGCCCCTTTCTGATAAAAGGAGAGCGAACTTGCTTTTTCATTTAATACCGGCAGAGTATCGGTTTTTGCAGCATTTTTGAGTTGTAATGAATTTCTATACAACTGGTGGTAAAAATAATCGTCTCCAAAGAGTTTTCTCTCAGCAAGCAGTGCAAAATATGTTGCAAAACCTTCTTGCAACCAATGATGCTTCCCTGATTTTGCTGTAACCAAGTTACCAAACCATTGATGGGCTAATTCGTGTGCATTAACAGAAACATAATTTCTATCATTAAAACCAACAGAATCAATTACAAAATCTTGCGCGAATAAGGTTGCCGATGTGTTCTCCATTCCGGCATACAAAAAGTCTTCAACTGGGATTTGTTTATATATTTTCCAGGGATATTTAACACCTATTTCATGTTCTAAATAGTCAAAAATTTCTTTAGAATAGCGATATGTAGATTCGAATTTGGAGGTGTCTTTCGGCTGAATGAATAATTGTATTGGAATTCCAGATTTGGAGGCAATGGTTTT
>CAMDSN010000216.1 GCA_945907225.1 Flavobacterium psychrophilum
TTTTCTAATTCATTTTTCAGTGCTTCAAGTCGATCTGTTTCTTTAATTTTAAGTGTTTGCAATCCCTCTAAATGACAATCTAATCCTAATCCGAAGCAAGTTACGGCAATGGTTTGGGCAATGTCGGGAGCGTTATTAAGATTCAAGTTTATAGTTTTAGGTTGAATGTTGAACGATTTTGAAATTGAAATGGAATTATCGCTATTATACTTTGTTTCAACTCCTAATTTTTTATAAATTTCAACTAGAACCGAATCGCCTTGCAGGCTGTTTTTTTTATAGCTAGATAGTGTAATACTAGTTCCTATTTCTGAAAGCGCTACAATAGAATAATAATAGGAAGCGGATGACCAATCGGATTCAACGATTAAGGATTTAGGATTTGGCCCTTCGTCCCTCGACTGCGCTCGGGATGACATACTCGGGGTGACAAGAGGTTTTACTGAAATTAAATTGCCAACAAAAGATGTTTCTACTCCAATTTCGTTGAGTAAACTTAATGTCATTTTGATGTACGGAATAGATGTAATTTCACCTATAAGTGTTAACTCAATACCATTTTCTAATTTTGGAGCGATGAGCAAAAGTGCCGAAATATATTGACTACTAACATCAGCATACAATGAAACTTTGTTTTGTATTAGTTTCTTCCCTATTATTCTTATGGGTGGAAAACCATCGTTTAATTCGTAGCAAATTTCAGCACCGAGTTGACTCAATGCATCTACTAAAATTTTAATGGGTCTTTCTTTCATTCGAGAAGAGCCTGTCAACACTACTTCGCGGTTTTCTTGTATAGCAAAAAATGCGGTGAGAAATCGCATGGCAGTTCCGGCATGGTGCACTTCGACAAGCTCAGTTTGACAAGCTGTAGAAAGCGCTTTGGCCATTACTTCTGAATCATCCGAATTGGAGGTGTTTTCTATAGTTAGATTGGGATATAAAGCTTGTAGCAATAACAAACGGTTGGTTTCAGATTTTGAACCGGTGATTTGAAGGACCCTAGCCCCTAAAGGGGAAATTATGTTTGTTGCAACTAATTTGATATTCATAGTTTATAAAGTCCCCTTTGGGGATTTAGGGGCTAGTTTATCGTTATTATGATGTCGATCGTGATCGCGGTTGGCTTTTAAATCCAATTTTTTATCAAAAGCGGCTTGTAAATCGATACCGGTTTGGTTGGCTAGGCACAAAACTACAAAAACCACATCGGCTAATTCTTCGCCAAGATCTTTGTTTTTATCTGATTCTTTCTCAGATTGTTCTCCATAACGACGCGCTATTATTCGTGCAACTTCACCTACCTCCTCAGTAAGTTGCGCCATATTGGTTAGTTCGTTAAAATAGCGAACGCCGTGATTTTTAATCCAGTTGTCTACTTCGAGTTGGGCGTTTTTTATATCCATTTTATTCTTTGTTTTTTGTGTCAATTATTATAGTAACTGGTCCATCATTTATAAGTGCTACTTTCATGTCTGCCCCAAATTTTCCGGTTTGGACTTTTTTGCCTAGTTCGGTTTCCATTTGTGTTATAAAAGCTTCATAAAGGGGAATGGCAACTTCAGGTTTTGATGCTTTTAAATAGGATGGGCGATTCCCTTTTTTTGTGGAAGCGTGCAAAGTAAATTGGCTGACGATTATCATGTCGCCATTAACCTCTTTAAGTGACAAATTCATCACCCCGTTTTCGTCTGCAAAAATTCTTAGATTGGCTATTTTAGAATTTAGCCAATTGATATCTTCTTTGTTATCAGCATCTTCAATGCCAACTAAAACCAACAATCCTTTTTGGATATCGGCAACAACTTTATTGTCTATTGTAACGGTACAGGAAGAAACTCTTTGGATTACTGCTTTCATTAATAAAGTCTTAAAGTTAAAAAGTCGAAAGCCATTTTACGTTTGAATTTATGACTTTAGACCTTTGACTATTTCCTTGTTTCATCACTTGCAATTCGATCATCGTTAAACACATCTTGTCTGTAATGTTCGTCATCACCTTCCAAAATTTTGAGGTAACTATTGTAGCGAGACCAAGCTATTTTATTTTCTTCTAATGCTTTTTTAACAGCGCAATTTGGCTCTTCCTTATGCAAACAATTATTGAACTTGCATTGGTTTTGTAGTTTGAAAAACTCCGGAAAATAGCCGCTAATTTCTGCAGGCTCTAAATCAACAATACCGAAGCCCTTAATTCCTGGTGTATCAATAATTTTGGCTTCAAAGGGCAAATCATACATTTCGGCAAAAGTAGTTGTATGTTGTCCTTGTTTACTCTGTTCTGAGATGTGTTTGGTTTTTAAATGTAAACTTGGTTCTAAAGCATTTACTAGTGTTGACTTTCCTACGCCTGAATGTCCGGAGAACATACTTACTTTACCGGTCATTAATTGTTTTAACTGATCAAGACCTTTCTTTTCTTGTGCTGAAATTTTTAGAAACCTATAACCAATATCCGAATAAATAAATTGCAAATAGGATTGTTCATCTTGCATGGCTTCATCATAGGTATCGATTTTATTAAAGATCAAAACAGCTTCAATACCATAGGCTTCAGCAGTGACCAAAAATCGGTCTATAAAACTAGTTGTGGTTGGCGGATTATTGATGGTTATTAAAAGAAAAACTATGTCAATATTGGAGGCAATAATATGCGTTTGTTTAGAAAGATTAACTGATTTACGGATGATGTAGTTTTTTCTGTCATGAATTTTATAAATACTTCCAGTAACAGAATCTGAATTTTCATCCAATTCAAAATCTACTATATCGCCAACGGCAATTGGGTTAGTACTTTTTATGCCCTGCATTCGGAATTTTCCTTTGATGCGGCATTCAAAAGTTTTATGGTCTTCCGTTTTTACTGTGTACCAACTTCCGGTAGATTTATAAACGAGTCCTGTCAAAATTAATTATGAATTAAAAATATTAATAACAAAGGTAAAAAATTGAATCTGCAATTGGCTTATTTTATCCATTAATGATTTTTTCCTGATGGCTGATACTTTCCTGATGAATGGCTTTGAAAATTTTAAGAATAAACTCTTCGCTCAGTCCTTTTTCTTCTCCATCTAAAATCATTTTCCCTAGAATTTCATTCCATCTTTTGTTTTGTAAAACGGCTACGTTTTTTTCTTTCTTTAAAGCCCCAATTTGTTCTGCCACTTTCATTCTATTGCCAAGTAATTCTAATAATTTACTATCAGCAATATCAATATTGGCTCTAAGTTTTATCATTTTTGTATTAAAATCATCATCTTCTGTAG
>CAMDSN010000217.1 GCA_945907225.1 Flavobacterium psychrophilum
TTTATAACTCCTGAAGATTATCGATATCCATTTTTAGGAGAATAATATTTTAAACCCGTTGGGTGTAATTAATCAAAATCTTTTATTAATATATTTTGCAGGAAATTTATGTTCAATTAGAACAAAAATGTCAGTCTGAGCTCCGCCTGCCCTGACGAAGGAAGCATAGAAGACATTAAAAAGAATACATTTCGACAAGCTCAATGTGACAATTTAATATAAATTGGCTATAAAAAATTATTACACCCAACGGGTTATTTTAAAAATAAAAATATACATTTATTTGATTTTATTATTTTTGGATTTAACAAGCTAACCCACAAAAAATGCAACTATGAAAATAAAAATACTTTTACTATTACTTTGTTCCTGCTCATTAGGATTTTCTCAAAATCAAATCAATTCTTTTTATGGAACTAATGGATTTGTTAGCACAGATGTAACTGCAGCAACTGCCCTAAACCATGGTACTGGTGGTGCCAATCAAACATGGTCTTTTAGCGGGTTCCTGCCACTTGGAACTTCTACGTATTCTTATGTTTCACCAACTACAACCGAATCTTCTACTTACCCAGGCACCAATAATATCATTCTAACCTCAACTTTACAAGGCGCTATTGCATCTGAAGGTAGAATGTATACAAAAAATACCGCAGGAAGTGTTTCAATAACAGGATTAAATTCAGCTGATTTGACTATTAATTTCAATGGAGGAACTAACGGAAGTGGAAATGCAACTTTGGGAGTATTCCCAATGACATATCCCTTTTCAAACACCGACAATACTGTTAGTGGATCATATGTATATGGCACGAATACAGGGACTTTTTCGGGAACATTAACAACTACTGTTGATGGCTATGGCGTACTGAATTTACCTGATTACGGGTATACAGGAAATGTAACTCGTTTAAAAACTGTCCTTTCGGTAACATTATACCTTAGTATATTTCCAGTTGGAACTGCCAGTCAGACTACATATGCCTATTATGACCCAAGTGATTCAACAAACAATTTTAAACTCAGAAGCTTAAATACAATTGTGGTTGCAGCTGCTGCAGGAATAAATCAAAATAATACAACCTTAGAAATTGGAATTGTTCCAAATTTCGCTTTAACAAACTTCAACTTAAATTCCATTTGGATAAAAAACCCAATAGAAAATAGCATACAAATTAACAGCCCAACACCAATAAACAATGCAACCATAACTATTACTGACATGCTAGGAAAAAAAATGTATGAAAGTAAGAATGAAACTATAAACCATTTGATCGAAATTCCAATCTCTTTAACAAAGGGGATTTATTTTATAAATATTGGAAATGAAAATGGAAATGTTACAAAAAAGCTTATTAAAAATTAACACAACTAAAAGGGAAGAATATATTATAATGGCAAATGAACTATTTTTTTAGTTTCAAAAAAATCTTGATTAAAAAAATCAGCTATTGCGTATTGAATGGCTTGAGGAAAATTTTGTAATTCTTCTTCTAAATCCCCCCCTTTAAGATAGAGAATGCCATTCTGTAATGAGTTATTATTGTCTTTGTTGATTTTTTCATTCGTCCAGAAAACAAAATCTGTCATATTTGTAACAGCCCTACTAACAATAAAATCATATTTGCCTGAAACAAATTCCGCTCTTTGTTGTTCCGCTTTAACATTTTTCAAACCTAAGGCGTCAATAACTCCTTGAACAACTTTTATTTTTTTTAGTATAACATCTATAAGATAAAAGCGTGTTTCTGGAAATAATATTGCTAATGGAATTCCAGGAAAACCTCCACCCGTTCCAACATCTAGAACAGTAGAACCAGCATTAAATTGTATTATTTTTGCTATTGCTAGCGAATGTAAAACGTGTTTCGTATATAATTCGTCTATATCTTTTCTTGAAATTACATTAATTTTAGAATTCCAATCTCGATATAAAGCTTCAAGCTCATGGAACTGCTGTATTTGAACTTCGTTAAGAGAAGGAAATTGTTTAAGAATTTCTTCCATAAAGTGAATTTTCAACAAAAATAGTGCTTTTGGTTAATAATTATGAATTGTTTATAATCTTTAAAAAATTATAATAATTATATTTGAAAAAATTTGAATAAAAAAACATGGACACCACAACGCCTATTTTTTCTAAAAACGATTCGCTTAAATTCTTTAGAACTCTAAATTCGAGGGTTAATAATTATTTCAAAGAAAATAATCTTGAGAGAACCGGAAATTGGAAGCTGCACTTGAAAACAATAGTGATGTTTTCTATTTTCCTTGCGCCTTATTTCTTTTTACTAGCTATGGATATGCCTTTTTGGGTTTATCTTTTACTAAATGTTGTTATCGGAGTTGGAATGGCAGGCATTGGAATGAATGTGATGCACGATGGGAATCATGGAGCCTATTCTTCTAAATCCTGGGTCAATAAATTTATGGGAGGAACTATATATATTTTGGCTGGTAATGTATACAATTGGCAAGTACAACACAATGTATTGCACCATACCTACACCAACATTCATGGCCATGACGAAGATTTAGATGCGGGAAGAATTATCCGTTTTACAAAAGATGCAAAATGGTATAGTTTTCACAAATTTCAACATTATTATTCTGTTTTTTTGTACGGATTATTGACCTTCAATTGGTCATTAACAACTGATTTTAAACAGATGAAAGGTTATTTGAAAAGAAAACTGTCTTATGGCTCCGTTAAATCTCCTAAATTACTTTGGACGACTTTGGTAATTACAAAAGTTATTTATTTTTCGATTTGGATTGTACTTCCTATGATTTTAGGAGTATTGTGGTGGAAAGTATTAATTGGTTTTTTTGTTATGCATTACATAGCAGGATTAATTTTGAGCATCGTTTTTCAATTGGCACATGTTATTGAAGATGCTTCAAATCCGAAACCTAATGAAAAAGGTGAAATGGAAAATACATGGGCTATTCATCAATTGTTTACCACCGTAAATTTTGCTCCAAAAAATTGGCTCGTAAACTGGTATACTGGCGGATTAAATCATCAAATTGAACACCATCTTTATCCAAACATTAGCCACATACATTACGGGAAAATAGCTAAAATTGTCAAAGAAACAGCCAAAGAATGTAATTTACCCTATCACGAATACCGAACAATGCGAAGTGCCGTTATTGCACACTTCAAACATTTAAGAGAAATGGGAAGACAACCTCAATTAACATAACATATTTTTTTGGGCGCTATATTGGCGCCCCTTTTTTT
>CAMDSN010000218.1 GCA_945907225.1 Flavobacterium psychrophilum
TTTATATAATTTTAAAAAAATAAAAAAAGCTATGAAAACTATAAAATCATTACTATTTCTATTACTAATTAGTTATGGGGCTTCATCACAAAATTATTATGGTGTAAATCGTGACTTAATAGACAATTCAACCCCAAAGAAAGCCACAACACAAGAAATAGAAAAGGATAGAAATGAGTTTGTAGATAATTACTTAATAAAATTAAAGGCTGTATTAAATTTGGATGAACTTCAAGCAATTGCAATAAAAAATGAAATACTAACAAATAGTAAAAATATTGATATTGTTATGAAAAAGGAAGACTCAAATGAAGTGAAGGAAAAGGAAGTAAAAGCACTAATGGATAAAACCGAAGTCGTTATAAATTCATATTTGAATAAAGAACAAAAAGAAAAATACCTAATTTTTAAAGCTAATAAAAAGGAAAAAAAGAAAGATAAAAAAAGTAAAAAAGAGGCTAATAAAACTGAAGATTAATAAACAACCCATTTTGAAACCCTTCATCTTATTATTTTTCTTACTTGTATCTTTTATAAGTCCCTCTCAAAATAGTAAAACAAGCAAACAGGTTATAACCTTACTAATCGAAGCTCCTCAGTTAAAAGCAACAAAGAAGATTTGGTTGTATTTACCAAAGAACTATTCAAATTCAACCCAAAAATATCCTCTTATTTAGATGCATGATGCTCAAAATTTGTTTGATGACACTACTTCTTATTCTGGAGAATGGAATATTGACGAAACATTAGACAGTATAAATGCGCCAGTAATTTGTATAGGAATTGAACACGGAGGAAACAAACGAATAGATGAATTAACACCATTTGAAACTGAAAAACATGGGGGAGAACACAACGAAAAATTATGGAGAGAAAGCTTTAAAAAAGCATACCTTTGGTTGTTTTAAATAATTATTTATGAACAATAACGATATATTCAAAAAACTTCGTGTGGCATTGCAGTTGCGTGATGATCAAATTGTGGAAATATTAGAGCTTGTTGACTTTAGAATGTCAAAAGGCGAATTAGGAAACATATTTCGGAATGCGGATCATGCTGATTTTATGGAATGTGGCGACCAAGTGTTGCGTAATTTCCTTAACGGATTAGTAATTCATCTTCGCGGAACGAAAGAAAATCCAAAAAATGCGATGGATGTGATTAAACAAAATCAGGAAGCTATAAAGACAAATATTGCAGAGACCCGAGCCAAAGGCGAACTGAGCGGAGCTAAAACTAAAGGGGAATACAAGCCAAAAACAGATTTTACTCCAAAGCCGAAAACAGATTTCAAAAAGAAGCCTTTTAATCCAAAGGACAAAAAACCTGCACCGAAAGTTCAGGTTGTTGAAAAGGTTAAATATAAAAATGGCAAAAACAAAAAAAAATAATCAAATTCTCAGGTTAGAATTATTTAGACTGTCTTTTCTGTTCTCTTGCCAATAAGGTATTTTTTAGTAACATGGCAATCGTCATTGGACCAACCCCACCAGGAACTGGGGTAATATAGGAAGCTTTTTTAGAAACCGCCTCAAAGTCAACATCACCAGTAATACGATATCCTTTTTCATTAGTTTTATCCTCAACCCGCGTAATCCCAACATCAATTACGATTGCATCATCTTTTATCATTTCTGCTTTAAGATAATTTGGAACTCCTAGTGCTGTTATAATAATATCCGCTTGTGTTGTAATTTGTGCAATGTTTTTAGTATAACTATGAGTAAGAGTAACGGTAGAATTTCCAGGAAACCCTTTTCTTCCCATTAAAATACTCATAGGTCGCCCAACAATATGACTTCTTCCAATAACAACTGTATGTTTCCCTTTAGTTTCCACATTATACCGCTCTAATAATTCTAATATTCCAAATGGAGTTGCCGGAATAAAAGTTGTCATATCTAACGCCATTTTCCCAAAGTTTTCGGGATGAAATCCATCCACATCTTTGCTTGGATCAATAGCCATTATTATTTTTTGGGTATCAATTTGATCGGGTAAAGGCAGCTGAACAATGAAACCGTCGATATCAACATTTGCGTTGAGTTCGGCAATTTTTTTTAACAGTTCTGTTTCCGATGTGGTGCTTGGCATATTAATCAAAGTCGATTCAAATCCAACTAATTCACATGCTTTAACTTTGCTTCCAACATAAGTTAAACTAGCACCATCATTTCCAACAATTATTGCTGCCAAATGGGGAACTTTCTCTTTGTTAGCTTTCATTTTATTAACCTCAGCTGTGATTTCGGTTTTGATGTCGTTGGAGATTTTTTTTCCGTCTAATAATTTCATCTTTTCGTGTTGTTTATATAAATAAAAAAGACGCGGTACCTCGCGCCTTTGCCAATTATTTCATTCCTCCCATCATCTTCATCAAATTCTTTCCGCCACCGCCTTGCATCATCTTCATCATTTTGCTCATCTGTTCGAATTGTTTCATCAGTTGGTTAACTTCTTCTAACTTTCTACCAGCACCTTTTGCAATTCTCGTTTTTCGTTTCATATCAATAATTGCTGGTCTTGATCTTTCTTTTGGGGTCATCGAATGAATAATTGCTTCAATGTGTTTAAATGCGTCATCTTCAATTTCTACATCTTTCAATGCCTTTCCTGCTCCCGGAATCATTCCAACAAGGTCTTTCATATTCCCCATTTTTTTGACTTGCTGTATTTGAGCTAGAAAATCATCAAACCCAAATTCATTTTTTGCAATTTTCTTTTGAATCTTTCTGGCTTCTTCTTCATCATATTGTTCTTGTGCTCTCTCTACCAATGAGACTACATCACCCATGCCAAGAATTCTCTCTGCCATACGTGAAGGATAAAAAACATCAATGGCTTCCATTTTTTCACCTGTTCCAATAAACTTAATGGGTTTATCTACAACCGATTTTATAGAAATAGCAGCTCCACCGCGAGTATCACCATCTAATTTGGTTAAAATTACCCCATCAAAGTTCAATCTATCATTGAAAGCTTTAGCTGTATTAACTGCATCTTGACCCGTCATAGCATCAACCACAAACAACGTCTCCTGTGGTTTAATTGCTGCATGAACGTTGGCAATTTCATTCATCATTTGTTCGTCTATTGCTAAACGTCCTGCAGTATCTACAATAACAACATTAAATCCATTTGACTTTGCATAAGCTATTGCTTTTAAAGAAATATCGACAGGATTTTTATTTTCTGGTTCAGAGTAAACTTC
>CAMDSN010000219.1 GCA_945907225.1 Flavobacterium psychrophilum
AATTTTAAAGTCGGGAAACAAATCTATGTTAGCGGTAATATTTAAAGTTTTAGTAATTGTTTGAGTAAAGCTTTGGTTGAATTGGGGATAAGTTGTTAGCCAACCTCTTTTGGCCGCTTCATAACGCACATCTTCTTGACCACCAAAAACAAAAGCTAAAGATGGCTTAGTTGATCCGAAGAAACCTAAACCTGGCAAAAACCCTGGCAAAATAGTTCCCTCGTTTTGCGTGTAATTAACTTGTATATTTTTAACGCTTGTTATCACTCCTTTTAAGCCATCTAAAAACAAACTTGTTGAATTTGTATTTTGCGTATTTGTATTAACAATTTTTTCTCCTGGCTTTGGAATTGTTGCCGGCTTTTGAGTTGGTTTAGCAGTTTTTTTTCCAAGTCCAATGTACTTATAAAAAGTTTCCATGGCGAAAGCCGTATTTAATCGATGTGATCCGGCATTTTGAATTGTGTTCCCTAAATCGAATCCATCAACCGAATCCAAAGCAAGTGAAGCTCTTTGCCAATTGTAATCCCCAGTATAGGAATAGGTTGACTTAACAAATGCTAAAAAAGGAAGTTTATTAATTGGAAGTTCATAGTTAAAGACAAGCTGCTGATTGTGTTGGTTTGAAGATCCAATATTCCAAAAATCTGTCCAAATAGTATTGCTATTATCAGGGACATTATTTTCATCCATATAGGTTCTCACAATGTTATGAGAGGCAGCTGTAAAATTAATTTTTATTGATTTAGTTAGATTGTAATTAAACCCATATTGATAATTAAACATATAATTTCTTCTGAATAATGGGTCTATAGCAATACCCGCAACATCAACTTGTCTAAACTGTTGCTTATTGAATTCTCGAATAATATTACTGCTAAATGAAATATTTGCTGGTAAAAAGTTAAAATTAAAATCACTTAGCATTTTCCAATAGGAACTTTTACTTAAGAACTTATTTTTCTTTAAAGGCTCAACAGGCTTGTTTTTGAAAGTGTAGGTATAATCAACTGTAGTATTTACCCTTTGGTCTATAAAATTATCAATTTCATAATTATGCTTTTCTACTTGATTATAAGAGTAGGAAAGCGTAATGTTTTCTGGATCATAAATGCGTTGTTTTTGTTCTGGGGCTCTTTCTTTTTTTACTCCTATAAAATTTATACTTTTTCGTTTTGTGTAATCTATAGCTCTATTTCTAATATTCTCTCTCTCTGCGGCATTTGATGTATTGTCAATTAGTTCTTGCAAACGAATATCTTGATTAAATGGATCATATTCGGGCGTAATTATTTCCTCGCCAACTGCATAATTAAACGGTAAATTTATACCCCACTTTTTGGGTAATAATTTTCCTAAACTAAGATTCGTTACTATGTTATATTGTTGACTGTCTTCTCTGCTTCTTTCTTGTGGTGCTTGTTCAAGAGCGCCAAATCCAATGGTGCTCATTCTTCCCGTTGCAGAGACACTTGCAAAATCGGCTAAGTTTGTGTCTACATTTAAAACTGCAGCCATACCACCTTTATTGTTCAAATCAGCTAAACGCAGTTCATTAAACCAAACTTCACCACGCACACTTCTTCCGTTAACAGGATCGTTATTGTTTTTAATTCCAACCATTAGGGTTCGCACCAAACCAAAATTTGGCGTTCCTCTTATACCCAAACGTAAGTTTGGGTCACCATCGCCATCAGGCAAGGTAACATCATCATCTGGATAATAAACTCCATCCGGGAAAGTAGTAAAATCTACCCCTAATGACTTAACTTTCATCCTAGTTAACAATGACATATTCAAATTTATTTCATTTTCATCTGGCCAAATTTCCTCTGGACTAGTAGCATTAGAAAGTGTAATATTGAGAGGCTTCTCGACTTGGTAAAAGTTATTTGTAAAGTCATTTCCAAAACGAATAAACCCACTCATTTCTCCATCTAATAATGGCGTTGGGTCAGCAGGTAATGCCTCAGCATGTATAAACATTTTCATTTTGTTGTACTGTCTCATATCCACCTCAACATTTTTAAACACAGCTCTTGAATCTCCTCCTTCAAGGCCTTCCGGACCCGACACTCTTAACGATAAAGATTGCTCATTTTGATTAATAACTTGTTGCCCATTTTGAAGTTGCTCTCTTACCACTCCGGGAGGTGTAACATAGGGTATAGGAATTCTTTGAGAGTTTTCTTGAATATTTACTGACAATACATCAAAATTAGTATCTGTATCCGAAATATCTGTATCTGTTAATGCATCAAATGGTTTTTCGTATCGCCTCCATTCACCACGAACGAGATCTAAAGCGCCGAATCGCAAGGTAATAGGCTTTGAAAATCCGGTCATAAACATTCTCATAAAACGGATAGAACGGAAGTCAGAAATACTACCAATAATGTTTGTAGGTTGTGATACCGGAATTTTAAACTGATACCATCTTGCTTGTGTTGGTATTCCATTTGGAGTATCAGTAACTGTTGTAACAACTTTGTCAGTAATAAAATTTTGACCCACAGCCATCCCGTTTCCGTCATTATTCCCATTATTCATTTCTATTTTATACTCATAATAGGCATTAGCCGTGTTCATTGTATTGTCACGGTTAATATCCTCTACGTCAGGAAGTGTAGTTGATCCTCTATTGTTATCTGAAACACCAACAGGAGAATTTCCTTGAAGACCGTTATATTTTTTATACCGTTCAAAAATGGTGGACCCCGTTGCGGATAAAAAATATTCATAATTATCTGCTGCAGGGTCATCAAAATTTGAATAAGCACCAATTCCCGTCAGATTTTTTTCGGCTATATCATTAATACCATCAAATCCAACGTCTTGAGTAGCTCTGTTTGCACCATCAACATCAAAAGCATAAATTAAGGATTGAGAAGATGGGACTTTACCCCAAACGGTGGTGTTAAATAGCGATTGAGAAGCTGTAACTGGTGGCAATCCATTTTCGTATTGTTTACGCTCATCTTTCAATACGTCCTCTGAAATCTCCCCGAGATTAAAGTAAATCTGACCTGCATTTGTAAGGTCTGAAATTGCAAGAGGATTCGCAGGATCAAAATAAGGATCCAATAGCCAAAACTGAATATACTCTACATTACTTTGTTCAAAGTTTGTTGAATTTATAGCTCGCATAATTCCTCCAAAATTTTTCTCAGCATCAGCAGTAAAAAAACCATTGGGCAAAGCATCGG
>CAMDSN010000220.1 GCA_945907225.1 Flavobacterium psychrophilum
TATTTGACGCAATATAAGTAAGAAATGAAAAACAACAACAAAATTGCTATAGTTTCCGCATCTTTAGGTATTGGGGGTGCCGAGCGTTTTTCTAGTTTGTTAAGTTTTATGTTAGACGACTTAGGATACGAAGTGCATCACATCCTAATTTTGGACAAGATTGATTATGATTTTAAAGGAACCATAGTCAACTTAGGCAAAATGTTTGCTGCAGAAATTAATATTTTTAGAGCTCTAAAAAAGGGGAAGTATATTGCTAAATATCTTTATGAAAATGATATTCAATTTGTTATTGACAACCGTTCTAGACCTGCAATATTGAGAGAGTTATTTGCAATAAACATTTATGGAAATCGAAAAGTTGTGGCTTTAATTCACAGTTCTAACCTAGAAATGTATCTGACAAATTCAATCTTTTGGTCAAATTTTATTTTCAATAAGGTATCTAAATTAGTTTGTGTGTCTCATGAAATTGAAATAAAAATAAAATCTAAATACAATTTATTGAACACAACTACTATAAATAATCCAATTTGTATTTTAGATAGTTTTACTCAAAAACCAGCCAATCTTCCTGAAAAATATATGTTGTTTTTTGGTAGACTAGAGGAGGATGTTAAAAATTTTAGTTTGTTGTTGAATGCGTTTTCTAAATCAAAAGTTTATGATGATGGAATCAAATTGTTACTCATTGGTGAAGGTTCTAGTAAAGATCTTATTTTAACTACAATTGAAGCGCTCCAGTTAGTTGATCATGTTGAGCTTTTGCCTTTTCAAAAAGATATTACTCCTTATATTCAACACGCCAAATGTACGCTGCTTACAAGTTACTTCGAAGGATTTCCAATGGCATTAATAGAATCGCTTGCGGCAGGGACACCAGTCATATCTGTTGATTGTGAATTTGGACCAAAAGAAATTATTCAAAATGAATGGAATGGGTTGCTGGTTAAAAATCATGACGATTTGCTTTTGGCTCAAGCGATGCAAATGTTTGTTAAAGATGATGTTTTGTATCAAATTTGTAAAAAGAATGCACAAAAAAGCGTAGAACATTTATCTTTGTCAATCATTTCAAAACAATGGCAGCAATTAATTGAAACTTTATGACAACAATTAGCGATGTATTAGTTATCGATATTACTAAAGTGCATGACACCCGTGGTAATCTTTCAGTAATAGAGGGTAATGACATTCCTTTTGATTCTAAAAGAGTTTATTATTTATATGATGTTCCCAGTGGTGGAAGGAGAGGAGGGCATTCTCATATAAATTGTCAAGAGTTATTAGTAGCTTTGAGTGGTAGTTTTGATGTGATATTGAATGATGGAGTAGCACGAAAAGTTTTTACTTTAAACAAACCCAACCAAGGACTGTTTATTCCCAATGGAATTTGGCGGGAATTAGAAAATTTTTCTTCAGGAGCTGTTTGTCTCGTTTTAGCTTCAGATGCTTTTGAAGAGGGTGATTATATTCGCAATTTTGAGGCCTATAAATTATCTAAACACTGATTTTTGCATTCCAATAGTAACAAATAATGCTTGGGTTTTTAGTATGATTTTTAATATAACTCTAGGTAACTTTAGTATATATTGTTTTTTAGCACTAATATTATTTAAGTCAATTTGTTTCAATAATTCTTTTGCTCTTTTTTTATCGCCTAAAAGTTTACATTTTATTAAAGCTGAAAAGCGATTGGCATCCATATATTTTTTTAACGCCAAATTTTTAGTCTCTTCCAATTTATATTTTTCGAAGGTGTAATTTTCAAAAAAATAATCTGATTTACGCGAAATGCTATTCGCATCGTAAACATAACGTGCAAGTATTTTCCATATAAATGTTATAGGAAAGTTGATGCCAATTCGAATCCACATTTCGGTGTCTTCCCCCTTATTAATCTCAGGGTCAAATACTCCAGTTATTTCAAATACACTCTTGTGAATACAAGCGCTTGATGTCCATAAAGCACATTCCTTTTCGCTGGCAATGAAGAAATTTACAATCTTAAAATCTGCAAATTTTGGGATGGAATAAATCGCTGGAATGACCTTTTTTTTAGTCTCAATTTCAATGGCAACAGCAAAAACTTTTTGTTCGGGTAGTTTTGAAATATAGTAAAACATGGTTTCCAAAAATGAGGGATACCAATAGTCATCGCCATCTAAAAAGCAAATGTAGGAAGCTGTTGCATGGCTAATTCCAAAATTACGAGCTATAGCAACCCCTTCATTTTCTTTGTAAAAATACCTAATTCGACTATCCTCTAGTGCTGCTATTTCTTGTTCGCTTTGGTCGGTTGAACCATCATTAACGATAATTATTTCAAAGTCAGTAAAGTTTTGGTTCAAAACACTTCTGATCGTATTGACAACAAATTTTTCTTTGTTATATACCGGAACAATAATTGAAAAAAAAGGCATTAGCGTAAATTTATATGGCAAAAGTAACCCAATCGATATAAGTCAAATAAAAATAAAGAAGGATTTTTAGAAATTAAATTTTTTGTGATCAATTTTTTAAAGCAATTAAATAAAAACACACTGAAAAGAAGTAGTCTCAATTTTTTTAATTTCATATAAAGGCGAGTTAAACTAGTATCTTCAGCATTAATTATGTCATTATCTAATGCAAGTTTTAAGTTCTCTAGTGAGCTATGATATTTTTCTAAAAAAACAGCTGATTTTTCTAAATTTAAATGAAATACTGGATTCTCAATATGACTAATTGAAATTTTATTACTTTTTAATTCCAATACAAATGCAATATCCTCATAACCATAATTAACTAATTTGCTGCTAAATGGGTGCGATTTTAATAATTGTTTTTCTACTAAAATATTTGAGATTAATGTATAGTGAAAAGGGGCGCTCTTTCTTTTTTCTAACCGAATTTCTTCTCTGCTTTTTCCAAAAACCCATCGCAACATTTCATCGTCATTTGGTCTTTTTTTATCATAAATAATTCCACCAAAAACGGCTTGCACAGTTTTTTGTTTGATATTATCTATGTATAATTTTATAAAATTTTTACTTTGTGGAAATGTGTCGCAATCCAAAAATAATATCCAATCATACTTTGCTATCCGAACCAATTGATTCCTGTTTTGACCTCGTCCCAAATTCGTTGAGTTACGAATAAATTGACAGCAATCAAGCTCATTAATCTTGGTGTTAATAGCTGTGATTTCATTTTCTGGAG
>CAMDSN010000221.1 GCA_945907225.1 Flavobacterium psychrophilum
ACATCTGAAATAGTCCCAGTTACAGGTATTGATATCGTATTAGATGCTGTATTGCCTGGTAGTTCAGCTCCTATTCCGTCTGGGATAGTTAAAGGTGTTGCATTCGTGTAGGTGTTGCAAGTAGTACTAATTGTGTACCCAAGTGAAATATTTTTTGAAACTGCATAAAATGTATTAGTCACAGATTCAATCATTATTCTACAGTTTGGTGAAAGTACTGAAGGCAAGGTAACTGTCTCGGAGCCATCATTTACAGTATTTGCAGCTAAAACAGTTGGAAAAGTTAACCCGCCATCAGTTGAAAATAAAATATTGACAACCGTGGCATTAATGCCGTTTCCAGAAGTTCCCGCAACATTCCAGGTTATGGTTTGGGTTGAACCTGAATTCCAGGAAACATTAGTTGTATTTGGACTTGTGATTGTAAAAGCTCCTCCAACGTCAACTACATTAACAATTGTAGCTCCGCTATTGGTTTGACCCCCTAAATTACCCGTATTATTATCTCTTACTGTGAAAGCAAAGGCAAGTGATCTGGCAACGGAAGAAACTGTCTCCCATGTGTTATTTAAGTTTCCTGCTAAAACATCCGAAAAACGAGGAAAATATCTAACAGGGGAAAGACTTGGTAGCACTGATCTAAAATTAGGCCCGTTAGTCTTGGTTGGTGATGGAAAAGTAGCTGTTCCACCAACGGTAGTGGCATCATCATTTTGCTCCCAATTATAGGTTAATACTTCCCCTGCAGTACCTGTTCCTGAGCCAGTTAGTTTAAAAGCAGTCCCAACGGGAATAGTAAAACTTGGCGTAACACTAACAGTTGGTTTTGGATTTAAAGTTGTGGTACTAGTACTAATCGGACAGGTTTTAGCACTCATGTTAGATTGAATTTGAGCAATGCTTTTATAATGATAATAATCATCTGAGTGTAATTGCATATCGGTACCGCCGCCACCAATTCCGGCATAAGCCATTATTGTTGATCCTGAGCCCGGCTCTACATTTACAGAGTTATTTTCTGAAGTGTGCGTAAACGAGTGATTTGCACCCATTTGATGACCCATTTCATGGGTAACATAATCAATATCAAAAGTGTCTCCTTGTGGAACCCCATCAATTGGTGAAGTAATCCCACTCCCTTTGGTCCCATTTACACAAACGCATCCAATACATCCTGCACTTCCACCACCACCTGTGGCTCCAAATAAATGCCCAATATCATAGTTAGCTTCACCAATAACATTTGTTAAAGTAGTTTGTAATTCCGAATTCCATGCTGCTGGTGCTCCGAAAGCACCTACTGTGGAGTAGGGATCAGAGGTAGTGTCAGTATAAACAACTAAATCATTATTTGCAATTATTATTAGTTTTATGGCTAAATCTTTTTCAAAAACGCCATTACATCTTGACATTGATGCATTCATTGCAGCCAATGCTCCAGCAACAGTACCGCCATGATATATTCCATATTCACCTGTACAAGACAGGGCAAGTCTCATTGTTTTATATGATTGGGCACTAGACAAAACGCCATTAACTAGTTTGTTTGAAATGATTTGATTTACAGCAATATCATCTGTACTGCAATTAAATGGTAAATTCCCTTTAGTTCGGGTAGCTGAATCAAAAACTACATATACTGAACCATCTTTCGTATAGGGTTCAATGAATTCTGTACCCGTATCAGCTCTAAAGACCATAGTTTGTATTCCATTTGGAGAAAAACTAAAGTTTAAGACCGCCGATGGATCTGTAATCCCTTTTCCGGTAAAAGCTCTAATTTCTGGGAATTTAGCTTGTAACTCGGGTTCAAAATTTGATGCCTCCCAAACGCTAAATTTTTCTAGTCCTCCCTTACTATTTGGGAGCTGCACCAAAATTCCCGCCTGGTTTGAAGAGCGCAAAGGCGCATTTTCAAGTACTTGTTTAAACTGATTTTTATTAAACTCAAACAATCTTTGGTTTGCTGAATAAGCAGTTGTTCTAACTTTTTCGGCAGTTATTGTTTGATTATTCTCTACTGGTTTCCATGGGCTATTTCTTTGTGAGAAAGAAAAATTAATTGTGAAAATGAAAGCAACTAAAAGTAATTTATTTTTCATGGCTATTGGGAAAATATTAGAATTAAAAATGTAAAGATACATACCTCAAGAATTTTTGCAAACATTTTTTTAATTTTACTTAGGTTCGTTGGTTAAATATCAATAATTCGTGATTTTTAAAGTTTAATTATTTTTTTAAATTTCTATAACATATTTTTGCGAAACAGATACATTGCCATTGAAAATATTTCACTCTATAAGTTCATTTAAAGCTACTAAACCAACCGTTGCTACCATTGGCACGTTTGATGGTGTGCATTTAGGACACCGAAAAATTTTAGAACTAATTACCAAAAGCGCAAAAGAGACAAACTCGGAAAGCTTGGTTTTAACTTTTTTCCCGCATCCGAGAATAATTGTTCATGAAGATACTGAAATGAAACAGTTGAATAGCTTGAATGAAAAAAAGGAATTGTTAACTAATTTAGGAATAGATAATTTAATCATTCATCCTTTTGACATGGCGTTTTCTAGACTAACCGCAGAAGAGTTTGTGAGAGACGTGTTGGTTTCTACATTCAAAATTCAAAAAATTATTATTGGATATGATCACCGATTTGGAAGAAATAGAACCGCCAATATTAATGACTTAATAGCATTTGGTAACCGTTTCGGATTTGATGTGGATCAAATTTCAGCAGAGGAAATCAATGAGGTATCCATTAGTTCTACAAAAATCAGAAATGCCCTTGCAGAAGGAAATGTAAAATTGGCCAATTCTTATTTGGGTCACCCGTATACATTGAGCGGAAAAGTGATGAAAGGCAATCAATTAGGAAGAACCATTGGATTCCCAACAGCAAATATCAAAATTGAGGAGAATTATAAACTCATCCCTTCAAACGGTGTTTACATTGTAAAAAGTAGTGTAAAAGGGATAATTTATTGTGGCATGATGAATATTGGCAATAGGCCAACAATAAATGGTAATACCCAAAGTATAGAAATAAATTTATTTGATTTTGATCAAAATATATATGGCGAAACCCTCACCGTTATCATACTTCATAAAATGAGAGAGGAACAAAGATTTGAATCTTTAGAGGCGCTTAAAGCACAACTAATTATTGATAAAAAAACAGCGCAAGAATATTTTAC
>CAMDSN010000222.1 GCA_945907225.1 Flavobacterium psychrophilum
TGAGGCTAATAAAAATAGTATTGTGAATTTTTTCATTTTCATTTTTTAAAAAGTTAGCAAATATAGTATTTTCCTATAGGATAACAAGTTTTTCAATTTTTTCAGCTTTTTTATTCGATAAAGTGGACTTAACCGTTAGTTTATAAACATAAACCCCTTTTCCAATTCGGTCGCCAAAGTCATCTTTTCCGTCCCAGGTTATGTCTCTTGATAAGAAACCATCAGTAATTACCGTTTGGTTTTTTGTCCATACAATTTTTCCTGTAATAGTCATTACTTGAACCTGAACTTCAAGGGGCTCAAAAGGCTTGTTGTGAGAAAACCAAAATTCGGTATAGCTAACAAAAGGATTTGGATAATTTAAAACGTTTTCTAATGCTATATTTTCATTTCCAACCACAACAAATTGTATTTCTGATGTAATAGGGTTATTATATACATCCCATGCTTTAAAAGTGATGGTATGCAAACCAGCAGTAAGACTTCGCAATGGAAAATAAATCCTTCCTTTTTTGTAATCGTCTAATTCTGTTTGATAATAATCATTCATTATATAGGGCTTTGTTTCATCGCCATCTAAAATCCCAATGATATCATGACCAATTCCACTTGCGGTGTTTATTCCGTTTTCATCCTCAAGTTTTGCTAATAAAAAAGGGGAGTCATTTGTAATTCCACCGTTAACAAAGGTTTCATCATTCATATAAAGTTGAACGGATGGACCTATATTATCAGCAACAGCATTCGGATTAATTCCTCCAATTTTTATGTCTGTATTTTGTCCATATTTATCAAATTGAATTTGATTTCTTTTGGCATAAAAACTGATTCGGCCATTGCCAACGGGTATTCTAATGTCTCTTGGCACAACAAATCCAAACTCAAAACGTCCAGAAATTACAGAAGCATTACCTCTAAAAATTGCTTCGCCAAGATTTGTAAAAGCTATTGGAGTACTAAAATTATCATTATTTAAGGTATTGCGAATTACATTTTTATCATATATGGTTGTAAATAATTCTCCATTATATGTTGGTAATTGATTGTTATTTTCGTCCAAAATTTCTCCGGTTAATTTTACATATGCTAATGATTGAAAATCGTCTATAGTTTCATTAACGGGTACGTTATTTACTTTTGTTAGAACTACTTTTGGTTTTGGAATTGCCAACATTATAGCAGGATCACCAAGATAAAAAACAACATTACTTGCAGAAGTTGGGTTGAAATTTTTTGTTTGTCTGAGCGCTTCAGCCATTGTTGTGTATTGGTTACTGTTATATGAAAATAAATATTGAGCCAAACGGTCGTTAAAAATCTCTGCATTTCCCTGGTCGATGGACCGCACAGTTGTTATCATTGAAATTGCACCCCCTCTTGGATTCAAATAGGTAAATTCACCTGCAGTAGGTCGATACGGATTATCAAATCTTGAAAAATCGCATGTTATAGTGATAAATAGGGGGTATTTGTATCTGTTGTTCAAATTTTGGCCATCTGATTTTTCCCAAATCCGTTCTGCAGATAATCCGTCCTCACCACCATGACCTATATAATTAAAAACAAGCGCCCCTTTTTCAAATGCCTCAAAAATATCAGCTCTTGCTTTAGGATATCGTTTTCCACCTGCAGAAGTTTCCTGTTGATAGGAATCTAAAAGTATTTTTTTAAAATTGATAAATGGCTTTTGTGAAGCAACCAAATCGGTTAAGTTGTTTTGCTTAAATTGCATTGAAGTATCTGAGGGTTTATCAGAATCATCTGCTATTGCCACATAATTAGTTCGCCAGCTTCCATAAGATTTGATGTCATGATATTCGAGCACCTTATTTACCATTTCTTCCGCTTGTTGTACTGTGCTTACAATCATTCTTCCAACCGCAATGTCAATACCTCCAAGATCTAATGAGAAACTTGTACTTCCGTTAAAAGAGGTGTTTCCAGAATCCAATCGGCCTTCATCATCATCCATCATCCCAAAGAAGTCATCGGTAGCAAATGAAATCTGAGATTCAGTGTAGCTATTTAAGGCTTGATAAATGGGGACTATATTCGTGTTGTTCGGAATTCGGTCTTTAAAGTCGTAGGAAGCGTCTCCAAAAATATTTAAGTATTTTACCCTTTCGCCAACGGGAGCGTTAAAGTAAACATATTTTACAAAATTTCTAATGGCTGCAATATCTTGTTTCCCTGACGAAAATTCGGGATATATATATTCTAATGTAACTACTTTTACGTTTAAATTGGAGTAGTTTCTGTGGAAGTTTGCTAGCTTTTCGGCTTGGGCGATTAAAAAATTTGGAGTGATTATTAAATAATCAATTTTTTGCCATTGCCCTTGAGCGTTATTGAAAACAGCGCCTTTTAGATTTTGGTTTTCAATTTTAGATTTGGATTCTTTTTGAGGGAAATAATAATCGATGTTATCAACAGCAATGTAATTACGGACTTCACCCAAATTGGATTTGAAAGAAAAATTAGTTTGAGAATTGTTTAGAACTTTTGTGATATTGTACCTGTCGGTAATATCCCAAACTTGAGTTACTGAAGTAGCATTACTGAGCTGAAATTCAGCAACACCTAAATTAGAGCTTGCTTGATCAAATTGGAAATGAAACTGTTTTCCATAGCCTTTAAGATTTCTTTTCGCTTTCAAGTTGATGTAATCCAAATATCCTTTTGCACTAGGAACGCCGTTATTATTGAAGCTTACTTTAATAGTCACTTCCTCAGCCGGATTGGATATAGAAGCTATGAAGTTTCTTTCTAAAACTATTGTTTCGCTACTGCTGCCTGGATTTAGAGAAACTGTTCCAGCCAATTGGCTGTTGGATTCAACTTTAAAGCTGGTGTTGGTTGAAGTTACTGCTGCTACATGGGTTCTAATTTCTATTGGTGAAGTGCTTACGATATTTGGAAAAGTGAATTTAAATTCTTGTTCGTTTTCTATTGAGAAGTTCTCTCCAAACCAAACCCTACCTAGTTTTTTTAGGTTTTCTTTGTCAATTTCGTGAAATTGTGTGTCGTCAAAAGTATTGATTGTAAGTGTTGAATTTCCACTCGGTTGAGTCATCTCTGAAATTCTTTTTCCTAGATCACCTTGAGCGGTAATGTAATAATATGATTTGTCTGCGTATATGTTTAAATTGCTTTTGTAATCTT
>CAMDSN010000223.1 GCA_945907225.1 Flavobacterium psychrophilum
TACCAAACCTACACTATTGATGTAACCGCGTGGACAGGTGCTGCTGTTGGTATTGATATTTTATGTAAAAAAAACACTGTAGCTTCAGGTAGTGGTCAGGCCTATACACCTGTAACAGGAGAGTATATTCTAATTGATTACATCAAGCCTTTGGCTAACCTTGTAACACCAGAAGTTAACGTTTTTAATTTTGATACTGACGCCCAAGGTTTTACTACTCTTACAAGAGCAACTGCTGATCAAGCAACCGAATCGTTAAGAGCAACTTTAAAAATTAACTGTACAACTTTAGCATCAACCAATGCTAAAGTAGCTTTGTCATCATTATTTGCCCATGTTGAAGGAACAAATAAATATGCGCACATTACTTTAAAAAACACCTCAACCAATACATTGTTTCTATTAAATGGAAAAGTGGGGGGTGTAGTAAGTACTTTCAATCCAATTCAAACCTATACGCCTTCTGATACGGATTATAATACCTATGATTTTGATTTAACTACTTGGGATAGCGGGTATCAGTTTCCAGAATTAAACTTTGCTGTTAAAAATACTTGGTTAGCAACAGCAACTTATGTAACAGGTGAAATTGTAATTTCAGGAAATAGCTATTGTAAAAATATATCTGGTGTAAATAGTGTCTCGCCTGCAGTACCACATACAGATACTACAAACTGGGCAATATGTGATGTAACAGGAGCTGAAGCTCCAGCGGTTGGCGCAATTGTTGGCGGTGCATTGGATTTAACTAATTCTGTATATGTTGATTCAATTGTTTTTGATAATATTGTTCCTTCAGCTTTAGGTACTGCCGATTTTGGATATGCAAACAATACAATTTCATTATATCCAAATCCTACACAAGAGGTTTTGAATATAAGTTCATCTAATAGCATTACTAAAATTGAAGTATATGATTTGCTAGGTAAAAAAGTAGCATCTAATGAGAATGCTTCGAATGTGAATGTGGCAGATTTAGGAAAAGGGGCTTATATTGTTAAAGTGGTGCAAGAAAACGGTAGCGTTGCTGCCAAACAATTTATTAAAGAATAATTTCCTTTTATATTAGGAATTGTACTATTAATCATTAAAAAGAACATTCTAATTTATTTACAATTAGGATGTTCTTTTTTAATAAGCCAACCTCTGGTTCTCTATTCAAATTCTTATCTAGTGTCTAGTTATAAATTTAAGTTATTTTTCGTGACTTAAATTCAATTAAAAATTAAAAAATGATTAAGAAAGCTCTTTATAAATTCACCGTCTTATTTGGATTTATTCTATTTTTTATTACAAAATCATATTCACAATCACTACCTATTTCCTCTTATGGAGTTTGGGATCGTGGTGGAGGAATTCCAGACTATTCAGCTCCAAATGCCGATTTTGTAAAGGGTATAGAAACTACTCTTGATTGGAAAGATATTCAGGCTGGACCAGGAACAAATAATTGTGACTTTAGTGCTTTTCAAACCATATTAGATGTTGCTGTTGCCAATGACAAGTTGATTCGATTTAGTGTCAATGTTGGCCCCGATTGCCCTTTATGGGTTTTTGACAACGGTGTTCCGTTAGTAAATGTAATTAGTAACGCACCAAAGAATGATGCGTATGCCAATAGAAACCCCTATTATCCAGACCCAGAGTATAAAGCTTACTATTTTGAAATGATTAGACAATTTGCCTTGTTTTTGAGAAATCAACCTCAAGTAAAATTTGATCATATTGCTTTTGTGCAAGTGAAAACAGGATGCACAGGAGACGAAGAACCTTACAAGGGAGATGTAATTAATCCTATTTATGACTTAACCGAAGCACAATGGGAAGCATTTCGTTTAGAAGCTTTTGCTAAATTTAAAGAATATTTCAACGATGTTACTACTCGCAAAATTGTTTTAACATTCAATAATGTAGACCCTATTAAATACCCAGATGCTTATAATTATGTAATGACCCAATTAGATCCTGTACTTGGCTTTGGTCTTAAAGGAGGAGCATTCAACAGGGGGCACCATTTATCAGAGGAGCAAAGCTACAAAGAGCAATGGAATCCATTTTTAATTAATCCAAAAGTAGGTCCTGGTAATCCAAATGGAGTAAAACTATTTTCAGCTTCAGAAATGGATCAGTCTTGGGACAAAGGGTATTTTGCTTTGAACTATGAAATAGGTTTTTATTGGTCAGCCCTGGGGGGGATTAATACGGGGCTTTCTTGTACTAATATTTCGGTAAGCGCCATGACTTATGCCTTAGCAAATCCCGGAATTATTGACATCTTCAAAATGTACAACCGATATGCCCAACAGGTTTATCCGGCAACAGCTACAACTGCTTTTTCTGTTTTTCACGAAGGACTCAATTCGGAAGATACCGTTAAATTTCCTGTATCGACCTATGGTACTGCTATTAGGACAAATCTAGCTCGTTATCAAAATATATGTAACGACCCTAAATATGCTAATAGAGGAGCTCGTATAGATGATCCAATTGCCGTAGTGAAAGGACAAGTATTTCAGCGAGAAGATCAAGAGTTTTACAATGATGCAGGTTGGGATATTTGCGAAGGAAATATTGAGCGATTTATGACTCAAATAAATCCGGATGCTACCTCAATAGGATTGTTCAGGGTACGAGGCCCTATAACTGCAACTTCTTCAAAATACGATCGATTTGCGCGTTCTTTTGAGAATAGTACGGGTAAAAATACGATGTATTTCCAACTGCATAATGAATTTCCGGCCAGCAATAAAATTTTGAAGTTTACCATTATTTGGTTAGATAAAACGGCAGGATCAACCTGGGCATTCAAATATAGAAATGCAACCGGACTTCAGACATTACCTTTTACAGGAACAGGAACTAATCAATGGAGAACAGAAATTATAACTATCTCAGATGCCATTATGAATCAAGGCGGTACTCTTCAATCCGATTTTATGTTGGTCAATACCGATGTTATTGATGATATTTTTAATGGGATTGAAATGAATATTCTTGGAATAATCAAACAAAACCAAACCATTAATTTTAATGTATTACCATTAAAAATGGTAGGAGATGCCGACTTTAGCCCCTTAGCAACAGCAAGTTCTGGCTTAGCAGTTTCTTACACGAGTTCAAATACGGCGGTGGCAACAATTGTAAATGG
>CAMDSN010000224.1 GCA_945907225.1 Flavobacterium psychrophilum
GGCGCACCTTTAGGAAGACGGTTGCGCTCAATAAAACTAAATCGACTGTCCTTTTCAATGAAAGAATTTATTATGTCAATAGTATTATCCGATGATCCATCATCAACAATAATACATTCCCATTTTTGATAAGTTTGGGAAAATACAGAATTTAATGTCTCAGCGATTAGATCAGCTCTATTAAAAGATGGTACTATAATAGATATTAATTTAGAATCCATTTGTAAAAAGTTTAATAAAAATTACAAAGAAGTCAAATAAATATATTTTTCTGAACAAATTAAAGTAACACGTTTATTTCCTTCATAATGTCCAACATGGTATTTAATATTTTTATTTTTCAATTTCAATAATATTTCTTTAAGAGTATCTTTTTCTCCATCCCTATTGGTATCATCAAATAAAATAACAAAATCTTTATCTTTTTGAAATCTTTCAACTAAAAGAACAATATCATATCTAGAAAATCTAGGGCTTCCAAAAGGTCCATCTACTATGTATAAATCAAAATCGTTTGTTATTTTTGATTCTAAATTAGAATAAGATTTGACTTCAAATCCGTTCACCAATTGAGTCTCTAATTCACAAAATATAATTGAAGATTTTTTTGATAAGTTAAATCTATTTTTAAATTGAATTGCCCATAGTTCATTTTGCTCAATAATTATATGCTGACAATTTGGAATATAATTTTCTATATATGTTGATATTAATTTTGAAGATTCTCCTAATCCAAATTCTAATATAGAACTTGGACGATAATCTGATAAAATTCTATTTAAAACATAAAAAAAGGGATAACTTCCGGCCCATCTCCCAATATTTAAACCTAAGTCATCTATATGCTTTTTCCCTCTAATACTGTCATGAAATATATTTGCCCATTCTAATTCTTTTGTTTGAAGATATATTTTATTGTTATTAGCTCTATTTTCTTTAATTAATTCTTTTATTTTTTTTATCATTTTATTTAGCGTAAAAATTCAACAATATATTTCCTTGATTTTTTAGAGTCAACTTCCCTGTTTTATAATAATCCTTTTCAATGATTGTAAATGGCATAACTTCAGTCAACCAATCAGCAATTTCATTATTAATTTCTGAAAATAAATTTAAAGTATAATCACCTGGAGATAATGGTAAATCTTTAATTAAAAATTCAATACTATTAGAAAAAATACTGAATTCACTAATAACAACATTTGAGGACAACCATGCCACTCTATCTCCCATAAAATTATTTATACCAATATCAATTCTAGATTGAATTATTTTTGAAGGAAAATTTAATTCAAAATTTAGTTTAATTTTTAAATCCTTGAATGTTTCTATATTATTATCGTTATCAGAGATAAAAAAACCATCTGTGAATTTTAAAAATCCATTACCTTTCCTGTTAGTATTTTCAGATAATTTTACATTTTCTATTTTTGTGCTAACTAAATATTCAGCCAATACATCATTAATTCCTCCTGTCTTTTTAATAATGCCATTCTCTAATAAAAGACCTTTAAAACATAAATTTTGTACTGCTGCCATATTATGACTAACAAACAAAACAGTTCTACCTTCCCCTTTACTCACATCGCCCATTTTACCCAAACATTTCTTTTGAAACTCGGCATCGCCTACGGCTAATACCTCATCTACAATCAAAATTTCACTTTCTAAATGAGCCGCAACGGCAAAAGCTAAACGAACGTACATTCCAGAAGAATAACGTTTAACCGGAGTGTCTATATAACGTTCTACTCCACTAAAGGCAATTATTTCATCAAGCTTTCTAGTGATTTCATGACTTCGCATGCCTAGAATAGCTCCATTCAAATAAATATTTTCGCGCCCAGTCATTTCAGGGTTAAAACCAGTACCAACCTCCAACAAAGAGGCAATCCTACCCTTCACTTTAAAACCGCCTGTAGTAGGTTTAGTCACCTTACTTAATAACTTCAATAAAGTACTCTTTCCGGCACCATTGCGACCTATTATTCCAACCGCATCACCTTGCTCAATTTCAAAATTAATATCACGCAATGACCAAACGTAATCACTTTCTCCTTTGCTACTTCTATCATTGGCTTCCCCAATTTTAACATAAGGATCTTCTAAACCACGAACCTTATACCATAATCGATTCAAGTCATGACTAAGTGTGCCAGTGCCTACTTTTCCCAATCGGTATTGTTTGGAAATATTTTCTGCTTTTATGGCTAATTGTTTCATTTGAAATTATAAAAATAGTTTAATCGTTTTCTAAAAATATTTGAAAAAAGAAATAAAGTAAATTTCGGATAAAACAAAAAGGCTTTAGCTCCAAGATCTAGTCTTCCTTTGTAAAAAATGAAAAAATTAAAGTGTATCATTTTTCTAAATAAATAAAAATAATCTTTTGTTACAGGATATTTGTGTTTATTCAAAATTAAAGCTGCTTTATACCTTGACCAACATTGATGGTAGTAATACTTGCCTCTCTTATTTACATCATTACTCATACTTCCTTGATGAACACGAGCTTTACATAAAAAACTGTCAACTTTAGCTATTCTAAGTCCTTTAATTAAAACTTCAAGATGGAATAACCATTCTTGAGAATTCATTAAATCGTTATCCCATATATTTTTATGATTTTTAAAATAACTTGAGCTCCACAAAGCAGAACAAGTATGCCATTGAAAATTAAAATATATAAAATTGTGTATTGTAGCCTCAGATAAAATATTACCCCACTCTTTAAGAAGTAGCTCATCTCTATCAACTTTAGAAAATCTGATAGTTCGACAAAGGGAAACATCAGCATCAGCTACTTCAATATTCTCAACTTGAAGTGATAAAGCATCAGGCATTAATAAATCATCAGAGTCGAGCCATTTAATATAAGCCCCTTTTGATTTTATCAAACCATAATTTCTACAACTATTAGCTCCTCTTGGAAACTCTTTTGGACGACTATACACCGTCATCCTTTCATCTTGTTCAGCTAAAGACTTCGCTAACATTAAAGAACCGTCATTGGATCCATCATCTACGATAATAAGTTCAAAATTAGTGTAAGTCTGAAGTAAAACAGAATTAACCGTTTCTTCAACCAATGTAACACGATTGTACAAAGGAATAATGACAGAAACTAATGGTTTAATCATACTTT
>CAMDSN010000225.1 GCA_945907225.1 Flavobacterium psychrophilum
TCACCTTTAAATTCAAGTAAGTGGTTGTCAATTAAATTATAACTATTTCTATCTATATCTTTTCTTAATACATGATAACATCTTTATCTATTGAAAATTTTGCCCTTATTGAAAAATTAGATATCGATTTTTCAAATGGTTTTTCAATTATAACAGGTGAAACTGGCGCAGGAAAATCAATACTTCTTGGTGCTTTAGGTTTAGTTTTAGGAAAGCGAGCCGACTTATCGTCGCTAAAAAATAAAGATGAGAAATGCATTGTTGAAGCAAATTTTTCGAT
The DNA here is from genome assembly GCA_945907225.1 of Flavobacterium psychrophilum. Taxonomy (GTDB): domain Bacteria; phylum Bacteroidota; class Bacteroidia; order Flavobacteriales; family Flavobacteriaceae; genus Flavobacterium; species Flavobacterium psychrophilum_Q. Next base: position 281 of record CAMDSN010000225.1, read on the forward strand.
TGGAACCTACGGTCTTGAATTATTCTTTGAGTCCAATGAATTGGATTATGAGGCCGATACAATAATAAGAAGGGAAATACTGCCCTCAGGAAAATCTCGTGCGTTTATAAATGATACTCCAGTAAACCTACAGCAACTTCAAGACTTAAGCTTATTCTTAATTGATGTTCATTCACAACACCAAACATTGGAACTTTCGGAAGAAGATTTTCAATTTAAAGTTTTGGACTCAATAGCCAATAATAAAGAACATTTGAGAACATTTGAATCGACACTTAAACAATTTCGTGAAGCAAATAAAGATGCCGATTTAAAACGAATCGAATTTAATTCATTAGTAAAGGAAAACGAGTATAATACATTTATATATAATGAATTAACCTCAGCAAGCCTTAATCGATATGAGTTAGAAGAATTGGAGCAAAATTATAATGCTTTAAGTAATGTTGAATCTATTAAGGAAAATCTTGAAAACCTTTTACAACTTGCAAATGAAGATAGTTTTGGATTATTAAAAAACCTAAAAGATTTTAAAGCCACACTCCAAAAAATTGTAAATTTTTCAAAAAACTATGAATCCTTATCGGAACGAACAAATAGTGTTTTGATCGAATTTGATGATGTAGTAAAGGAAATAAATCGTGAAGCGGAATCAATCTCCAACGATCCAAAGATGTTGGAAACTCTTAACAACAGACTACAGCTCTTATACAACCTGCTTAAAAAACATAACGTTACAACTTTAGACGAGTTAATTACCGTTCAAACAGAATTAGAAAGCAAAGTGGTTTCAGTAACTACTTTAGATCGCGAGATTACCGATTTAAATTGTCAAATACAAGAATACAAAACACAATTAGATACTATTGCAAATTTAATAACTAAAAGTAGGAGGGAAGTAATTCCATTCTTTTCAAAGAATTTGATTCAAATTTTAAATGACCTTGGCATGCCAAATGTGCAATTTAAAATTGAAATTAGTGAGTCTGATCATTATCAAAAAAATGGAAAAGACAAACTTGTTTTTTTATTTTCAGCAAATAAAGGTAGCGATTTCGGATTGCTTAAAAAGGTAGCTTCAGGAGGAGAGATGTCTAGAATCATGTTGGCAGTTAAGTCTATTTTAGCTGAATACTCTAAACTTCCAACAATTATATTTGATGAAATTGACACCGGAGTTTCTGGAGAAATTGCTATTAAAATTAGTGAAATCATGAACAAAATGAGTAATAAAATGCAAGTGTTCTCAATTACGCATCTTCCTCAAATAGCTGCTAAAGGGACCTATCATTTTAAAGTTTTTAAAACTATTTTAGAAAACAAGGCACTAACAGAGTTAAAGCTGCTTTCACATGAAGAACGCATAATAGAAATTGCCGAAATGCTATCAGGGAAAGCAGTTTCAGATTCTGCAATTAATCATGCAAAAGCATTATTGAATTAAGTTTCATATTTATTACTTTTGTTACCATAATTATTAATATTAAATACACTTTATATGATCATAGAACCTAGAATGCGCGGATTTATTTGTTTAACAGCACATCCAGAGGGTTGTGCAAAAAATATTGAAAATCAAATCGAATATGTTAAATCAAAAGGAAATATTAATGGGCCAAAAAGGGTATTAGTTATTGGTGCCTCAACTGGTTTTGGTTTAGCTTCTAGAATTACAAGCGCCTTTGGTTCTAATGCTTCTACAATTGGAGTTTTTTTTGAAAAGGCTCCTTCAGAAGGCAAAACGGCCACTCCAGGTTGGTACAATTCGGCTGCATTTGAAAAAGAAGCTAATAAAGCGGGCTTATATGCTAAAAGTATAAATGGGGATGCTTTTTCGAATGAAATAAAACAACAAACCATAGATCTCATAAAAAAAGATCTAGGTCAGGTTGATCTAATTATTTATAGCTTGGCTTCTCCCGTTAGAATGCATCCAGAATCAGGTATCTTACATCGTTCTTCTTTAAAGCCAATTGGCCAAACTTTTACTAATAAAACGGTCGACTTTCATACAGGATTAGTATCACAAGTTACTATTGAGCCCGCAAATAAAGAAGATATAGATAATACAGTTGTAGTAATGGGTGGTGAAGATTGGATGATGTGGACTGAGGCTATGAAGTCAGCAGGCGTTTTAGCTGAGGGAGTAACAACGGTAGCCTATTCTTATATTGGACCAGAAGTAACCGAAGCTGTTTATCGAAAGGGAACTATTGGAAGAGCAAAAGACGATCTTGAAGCAACGGCATTTAAAATTACAGATGTTTTAAAATCAATTAGTGGAAAAGCTTATGTTTCTGTAAACAAGGCATTAGTGACACAAGCTAGTTCAGCTATACCAGTCATACCATTATATATATCATTGTTATACAAAATCATGAAATCGGAAAATGTACACGAAGGTTGTATTGAACAAATTCAAAGATTATTTGAAAAAAGACTTTATGCGGGAACACCTATCCCAACAGATACTGAAGGACGAATTAGAATAGACGATTGGGAGATGCGTGAAGATATTCAAAACAAAATTAAAGTATTATGGGCCGAGTCAACATCAGAAAATCTTCAACAAATTGGTGATTTAGAAGGATATAAGCAAGATTTTCTAAACTTATTTGGTTTTGGTTTTGAAGGTGTCGATTATAATTTAGACACAAATGAAATGGTTATGATTCCAAGTATATAATTAACTAAACAAAGTTATTTTTTGAAAAAAAAACAATCAATTTCAATCAACTAAAATATAGTTGACTATTGTTTTTTATTAAACTTAGTATTTGTTTAAAAATAAAATCAATGTTTTTTTCAATTATAATTCCAGTTTACAATAGACCAGATGAAATTAAAGAATTGCTGGAAA
>CAMDSN010000226.1 GCA_945907225.1 Flavobacterium psychrophilum
ATTTTCGCCAAATCTTGATATACAATTCTGCCTGCGCCCAAATTCATGTGGCCAACTTCAGAATTTCCCATTTGACCTTCGGGCAAACCAACATTTAATCCGTCAGTTCTTAGTTGAGCATTAGGATAATTTTTGCACAAACTATTTATAAACGGAACATTGGCATTGTCAATGGCTGAAACTTTTGGATCGGGAGAATTGCCCCAACCATCCAATATCATTAAGATGACTTTTTTATTCATTATGAAATCATTTAGAAAAATTAATTTTAAAAAATAGATTTAAAATTCGACTTTATATTTTGGTTTTGAAAGCGACTTTGCGATTTTTGAATTTTTTACCGAATTGTAATCAATAAAATAGCGAATGCTTATAGAAAAAATATGATCCAAAACAGTATGATTTAACGTGGCATTTGCATTTTGAAAAAATTCCTTTTCAATTGTAGATCCCAATTTTTCAACAAATGAATTATTTCTATATAATATAGAAATTTGACTCCCTGGTGCAAACCACCACGAATAAGACAAGTCAAGATTCCAAGTAGTAAAACTAATGTCTTCGTTTAAATTAGATGTTGAATTTAAAAGTAAACCACCATCATTCATCAAAGTATAGTAATTATTATATTCAGCATATGAAAAATAATGTCTTACTGCCAAATTGATATTCATAATTTCATTGATTGTATACTTACTTGTTAATGAATTTGAATAGGTAGTTCTATCTCTTCTTCCAATATATATGTTGTTTATATCAGATTTATTTTCAACATAGCCAATATTGTTTTTTTGAATGGTATAAGAGAAATTATAAATCAAAGATAGGTGGTCATTAAATCTATACCTCGGGATTATTGAAAGGTTATACCCAATCCTTCCTTTTTCCTCAACAAACGATATCGAGGGGTTTAAATCTAATGCGAATGGTCTATTGTAATTTGAAGAAAAATAAAAGGAGGTGTTAATACTCCTAGGAATAGCTAAAAATCTCTTATTATTTTCGCTTCTTGGCTCATAAAAGTCATAGGTTTCAACTGGCCTTGAACCGACTGAAAAATTAAAGTAGTCATTCTTTTTTGTTGTAAAATTAGTTTGTAAATACAAATTAGCTCCTTGAATTCTTTTGGTTCTGTTGTCAAATTCAGAGTAGGCATTAAGAAAAACACTAAACGTATTAAAGTATTTTATAGGGTTTAATATTCTATAGCTTACATTTCCGGTGTAAGACTGGTAATGTGATTGCAAATTAATTCCTAAATCGTTATTATCCCAATTATCTGATACATACTGTGTGCCTGCCGAATACCTGTATTTCCCTTTTGTTTTTGCAAAATTAATTGAGGTATTATAGCCCTTTTTATCTTCCATCAACTGATAATCATTAACATAACTATATTTGTAATCGCCACTTAGATTAAATGAGTTTGATTTGGTGTTTAAATTATAGACAAGTGCAGAAACATTAGCATCTCTAAAATTTCCATTTCTAATAACATTGGTATTTATTAATGAAATAGAAGAGTTTTGTCTAAACCGTTGATCTAAGACAAATATGTTGTAATTAGCTACTGGTTCAGTTATCACTTTCCGTGTCTCTCCTGTCTCATTATTTCTTATTTGATCAACCGACATATCTGTAACTGCATTTAAAACTCCAATTCCCAATCCATCCTTCGTTCTACCTGATATTTTTAAAGCATTTAACAAATTTACTTTTGTGGGATTTTCAATATAAACTTCTTTTTCAGTGAGTTCAGAAGGTGAAGAAGGTACGCCTCCAATCCTTCTGGAATACACTAAATTCCCAATATTAAAAAGTTCTGTTCCTTCAGTAAAAAAAGGCCTGTTTTCATTAAACTGTTGTTCAAATGGTCCCAAATTTAGTTCCACTCTGTCAAAAGCAGTTTGTCCAAAATCGGGCACTAAAATAGCGTCCAAAGTAAAGGCGTCGTTAATACCATATTTTATATCCAATCCACCTTTAAATTCACCATAAGTTTTTTTTCCATCTTTAGCATTTAGGTATTGCGAAGAGTAGGGGATAAAAAATAATCGCGTGGGTGTTTTTATATTCTCAATCCCTTCAAGAATACCGGCTTGATTTGCTTCATTGTTGATAGTATTACTAATTAGATTCCATGTAAATTGTTGTCTATCTCTAATAATTTCTCTATAAAAATTTAAACCCCATGTTTGTTTGTTTACTTCTGGGAATCGTAATGCGGCATAGGGTATTTTCATTTCTACCACCCAGCCTTTTTCAGTTATTTCTGTTTTGCTGTCCCAAATGGCATTCCAAGAAAAATCTTCGCCATTATTTTCTGTATAAGAACAATCTAGTTGAACTCCAGCAGCGCTTACAAAAAAACGGAATTCTTGTTGCCCATCATTGTATCCATTAATTTGAACTCCAAAATGGTCGGCAGTGACAAAGTTGTCACGTAATGCTAATTCTTTTCCAATTTTTAAAGGTTCATTATCCCACAATGTTGCAGCGATATAAATGGCCTCATTGTTATAAACCACCTTTATTTCCGATTTTCTTTCAGGCTTTTCTAATTTTCCATTATCTGGTGCTGCCATGAGAAAATCCGTTGCTATTTCTGCATCTTTCCACGGCAATTCATCAAATTTACCATCGATAGTAATCTTGTCGGTGCAAATTTTTGTTTTGAGTGTTTTTTTTTGGCCCAAAATTTTGCTTGTTGTAAGCAAAATTATGCAAAGGAAAAAGCATGATATTTTGGGCATTTTAATTTAGTTAGGCAAACAAATATAAATAAATAATTTACAAATTCAACTAAAGTAAAAAACTGTAAAGTGTTGTCAAAACGAATCGTTTTTTCTTTTTATTAATTATTTATATAAATTGTAAAATGATAAAATGTAACGTTTTCATTTCAAATGAATTATATTAAAATATTCATTGCGGGGAACTAAATCCGATGTTTTTTTTTAAAAAACTTGTTTCAAATAAATGTTATTCTGTATATTTGCTCTCACAAAATGCGGAAGTAGCTCAGTTGGTAGAGCTCCAGCCTTCCAAGCTGGTTGTCGCGAGTTCGAGCCTCGTCTTCCGCTCTAAACCTCAAACGAAAGTTTGAGGTTTTT
>CAMDSN010000227.1 GCA_945907225.1 Flavobacterium psychrophilum
CAAACTATGTGCGCGATTCATGATACTCATATCCTCAAAACAAATGATACTTTCTGTTTTATTAATTACTTTTTGTACTTCCTTTTGTGGGAGTAATTCGTTTTTAATTTTTTCAACTTAGCATCTTTTGCTGATGGTATGGTTCCAGAAAACGTAGTGTTTGACGCGCAAATAAATTATGCAATACCTACATTAAAATCAGTATTAAAAGTAGGTGCCACTAATTTATTTGGTAAAGACTATATTCAAGTAATCGGAGCGGGTGCTATTGGACAACAATGGTTTGCTTCCATAACAATTAATCCATAATAAATAATAACACTATATAATTTAAAAGTTATGATAAAAAATTTCAAATGGCTATTATTGGTTTCGTTAACCTTTGTAGCATGTAATAATGATGAAGCTGGGATTGATCCATATTCATCAGATGGTTTGCCTTTAACAGCTGGAACAGCAGATTTTTCAAAATACGTGGCTATAGGAAATTCTCTAACAGCAGGATTCGGCGATGGTGCTTTGTTTATAGCGGGACAAGAAGGGTCTTACCCAAATTTATTATCTCAACAGTTTGCTTTAGTTGGTGGTGGGGAATTTAAAATCCCATTTATGAATGATAATGTTGGAGGATTACTTTTAGGCGGATTTCAAATACAAGGGCCAAGATTGTATTTGGCACCAGGAAATATTCCAACACCTGCTCCCGGGACAGTAACTACAGAGGTAAGTACTGTCTTGACTGGACCTTATAATAATATGGGAGTTCCAGGAGCTAAAAGTTTCCATTTAGTTGCGCCAGGATATGGAAATGTTGCTGGAGTAGCTTCGGGATCATCAAATCCCTATTTTGTTCGTTTCGCATCAAGTCCAGGAACAACTGTTTTAGCTGATGCTTTTGCACAGGCTCCTACTTTCTTTTCATTATGGATAGGTAATAATGATGTTTTATCTTATGCTACATCTGGAGGAATGGGAATAAACCAATTAGGAAATTTAGATCCAGCCACTTATGGTGGGAATGATATTACTGATCCTAATGTGTTTGCTAGCGTTTATTCTACATTAGTGAATCAATTAACTGCTAATGGCGCTAAAGGAGTTGTTGCTAATATTCCTTATGTTACTTCAGTTCCATTCTTTACTACTGTTCCAACAAATCCGATTCCAGGATTACCTTCCGCTAGTGCCGGACAATTAAACACATTATTTGGAGGGATCAATGCTGCTTTAGCAGGAGCAAGTTTGCCTCCCCGTTTTGTAACATTAGTTGCTGATGATGGTAATCCAGCTACAGTAGAGTCAAATCCACTTTTAATCAAAGATGAATCATTACCCAATATTTCAGCACAAATAACAGCTGCATTAACTCCAGTACTAGGGCCAACAACAGCAGGATTTCTAGGGCCGTTATATGGTCAAGCGAGACATGCAAGCAGTGCTGCTGACTCGAGAGACTATATTTTATTAACAGCAAGAGGTATTATTGGAACTACCCAAACGGGAGCTCCTTCTCCATTTAATACAATTGGGGTTTCTTATCCTATGCAAGATAATACTACATTGACAGCTAGTGAAACGGCTGAGGTAAAAACAGCAACGGATGCTTACAACGCTACAATTTTAGCTTTAGCTAATAGCAAAGAATTAGCTTTTGTAGATGCAAATGCAGCTCTAAATCAAGTAGCAAATGGAGGGTTAGTTTATAACGGTTATACGATGACTTCAGCTTATGTAACTGGAAATTCTTTCTCTTTAGACGGAGTTCACCCAAGCCCTAAAGGATATGCTTTGATTGCTAATAAATTCTTAGAAGCAATTAATGCTAAATATGGATCCAACTTTAAAGGTGTAAACCTAGGACAATACCGCATTTTATTTCCAGCAATGTTATAGAAAAAATATTTTTAAAATATGAAAACCATCCTAATTAATTGGGATGGTTTTTTGTTTTTTGGACTATTCAAAAAATCTTCCTTTTTTTATAAAATAATTATTGATTATTCGATTTATAAAAATTATCTTTGCGCTCTGAAAGAAGAATGTTTTTTCAACCCTAAATAGCTATTATAAAAATACATAAACAATGTCAAAAGCAATAGGAAAAGTTTCCCAAATCATTGGCCCAGTAGTAGACGTAGTATTTGATACTAAAGATGTTGAATTACCAAAAATCTACGACTCACTAGAAATCAGTAACAAGAACGGTTCAATATTAGTACTTGAAGTGCAATCTCATATTGGTGAAAACACTGTGCGTACAATCTCTATGGACTCAACAGATGGTTTGAGTAGAGGAACGGCTGTAAAAGCTACTGGCGCTCCAATACAAATGCCAATCGGAGCTGATATTTACGGACGTTTGTTCAATGTTATTGGAGATGCCATTGATGGTTTAGGAGATTTACCAAAAGACGGAGCTAACGGAGTTTCTATTCACCGTCAGGCACCAAAATTTGAAGACTTATCAACTTCTACAGAAGTGTTATTCACTGGAATTAAAGTAATCGATTTGATTGAGCCTTACTCAAAAGGGGGTAAAATTGGATTGTTCGGTGGCGCTGGAGTTGGTAAAACAGTATTGATTCAAGAATTGATTAACAATATCGCCAAAGGTCACGGTGGACTTTCTGTATTTGCAGGAGTGGGTGAAAGAACACGTGAAGGAAACGATTTACTTCGTGAGATGTTGGAATCTGGAATTATAAAATATGGTGACGATTTCATGCACTCTATGGAAAATGGAGGATGGGATTTATCCAAAGTGGATAAACTTGGAATGAGGGAGTCTAAAGCTACTTTCGTTTTCGGACAAATGAATGAACCACCTGGAGCAAGAGCACGTGTTGCCCTTTCAGGACTATCTATCGCTGAGTATTTCCGAGATGGCGCTGGTTCAGATCAAGGGAAAGATGTACTTTTCTTTGTTGACAATATCTTCCGTTTTACACAAGCAGGTTCTGAAGTTTCCGCCCTTTTAGGTCGTATGCCTTCTGCGGTAGGATACCAACCAACATTGGCAACAGAAATGGGTGCAATGCAAGAAAGAATTACTTCTACAAATAAAGGTTCTATTACATCGGTACAGGCGGTTTACGT
>CAMDSN010000228.1 GCA_945907225.1 Flavobacterium psychrophilum
GTTACCGAAACTATCATTATATTCATTAAAGCAATTGATGAACCTAAAATTGTAATTATTCCTATTAGCCAGGCAGAAATACCTAATACACCGGTAATATTTGCAATTTTATTAACCAACTCATCACTTCTAGAAATTCCAAAGTTAGCTTTTTCAATAGGATTTAGTTTTCGTATTTTTCGCATGCACATCGTAGCATTTTCAATAGCAGGCTCCAATAATTCAGCTTTTTGAATCATGGCATTTAAGGAATAGTTAATATTTGGTGCTGAAAATAAGGATCGTGCTAATTGAATAGGAATCATGACTCTTAAATCGCGGCTATTGCCAAAAGTAGACCCCTTTTCTTTTAAAACTCCGATTACTTTAAATTTTGCACCACGAATAGCAATGAGTTTGTTAATGGGATTAGTGTCTTTGAGTAATCCTTTGGTAACAAAATCTGATCCTACAATACAACTGTAGACATTGTTTGAAATATCAAAAGAATTAAAATTCCGCCCTTGGGTAACTTCTAAACCAGAATTTGTTAAATAATATTCATCAATCCCAAGTACAGAAATCTCGGGATCAGTTTTTTGATTGTCGTATTTTACCTCAGCATTTGATGTTGCTACAAACGATAATGAAGTAAGAGCTGTAGGGTAATTAAACTTTTCTTTGAATGTTTTTGCTTGTGAATACGTAATTATGGGATTTATTTTTTCAATTTCGTTTCGACCACTACCTCTTAATTGACTTTCATACTGGCTAATATTAAATGTATTTGAACCCATAGAAGCGAAGGTAGAATTCAAATTATTTTCAAATGCGGCAACCACAGTCAAAATGCCAACTAATGCGGTTATTCCAATAGCAATTATTATAATAGTTAAAACAGTTCTAAGTAGCTGTGTTCGAATGGAACCCAAAGCAATTTTTATATTTTCATTAAATAATCCTATACCCAGCATAACTCTAATTTGGCACTAAATAAACGATTTGTTACAAGAATATCAACTAAGATGTGAAAATAGTTTTAAAAAATAAGATATTTGCTAAATCAAAATAGAAGTTCAAATTCAAAAATGAAAAGATGTAAGTCTGAAGTTGGACGAAAAAAATATACTTCTAACTTTTAATGATAAATAAAATGGCATCAAAACCTAGCATTCCAAAAGGCACAAGAGATTTTTCTTCAATTGAGGTTTCCAAGCGTAATTATATTATCTCAATAATGAGAAATCATTTTGAGATGTTTGGTTATTTACCTATTGAAACTCCCTCATTTGAGAATTCGGACACCTTATTGGGCAAATATGGTGAGGAAGGTGACCGTTTGATTTTTAAAATATTAAATTCGGGCGATTATTTGGATAAAGTTCCAACAGAACAACTACAAACCATAAACTACAAACAACTAACAAGCAAAATCTCAGAAAAAGCCTTGCGTTATGACTTAACAGTGCCATTTGCAAGATACGTTGTGCAACACCAAAGCGAGATTGAGTTTCCGTTTAAGCGCTACCAAATCCAGCCAGTTTGGCGAGCAGATAGACCACAGAAAGGACGTTTTAGAGAGTTTTATCAATGTGATGCCGATGTCGTTGGGTCAAAATCATTGTGGCAAGAAGTAGAGTTGGTACAATTATACGATTCGGTTTTTGCTGAATTAGGTTTGAATGGTGTTTCTATCAAAATCAATAACCGAAAAATATTGTCTGGAATAGCTGAAGTTATTGGTGCTTCTGACAAATTGATTGACTTTACGGTTGCCTTGGATAAACTCGACAAAATAGGAGCGGATGGCGTTAAAAAAGAAATGCTTGAAAAAGGGATTTCGGCTTTGGCTTTGGTAAAAGTACAACCGTTGTTCAACTTCACTGGAACGATTCAGGAGAAATTAGAAAAACTCGCTACTTTGCTTTCTTCATCTGATGTAGGTAAAAAAGGAATAGAGGAGTTGCGTTTTATTTGTGACAACATCACCAAGCTTGGTTTGCAAAAATCGATTTTAGATTTAGACGTTACTTTGGCGCGTGGATTAAATTATTACACCGGAGCAATTTTTGAAGTTACGCCACCCAATTCAGTTTCCATGGGTTCTATTGGCGGAGGTGGTAGATATGATGATTTGACGGGTATTTTTGGTTTAAATAATATGAGTGGTGTGGGTATATCTTTTGGGTTAGATAGGATATATCTGGTTATGGAAGAACTTGGATTATTTCCAGAAACGGTAACAACATCGACAAAAGTATTATTTTTAAACACAGATGAAAGGCATTCATTATTAATAATGGAAATGCTTCAAAAACTTCGATTTCAAAATATTAGTGCCGAAATGTATCCGGATTTAATTAAGATTGATAAGCAATATAAATATGCTGAAAATAGAAATATTCCATTTGTTGTAAAAGAAATTTCAGAAGGATTATTCACTTTAAAAAATCTAACTAAAGGATATCAAGTTCAGGTTAGTATTGAGGATTTAATTAAAAGAGTAAATGAAAATTAGATAATAAAATCCAAAGATTTAAAATTAATACCCCCTGATAAATAGATATTAGGGGGTATTGAATTTCGTAGCGAGAGGGAGATTTGAACTCTCGAAATTAGGGTTATTAATGGTGCTCAAAACGATTTTGAGTATCGATTTAGAATTGGAATTATTAGAGCTTATTAAAAATTTATTTTTTTATATTAATAATTAATAATTATGTCTATTTTTGAAATAATTATTAATTAAATTATGAAATTATGAAAAAAATTATTTTACTTGGCTTTCTAATGTTAACTATTGGGGCCCAATCACAAACATTTAAGTATAAAATTGTTACCTCTATTGAATCTGTTGTTCCTGGGGGTGTAGGAAGGTCACGTATTATTGAGAATGGAACTGAAGTTGATTACACTCAATTTACTACTGTAAGAACCAAAGATGGTAAAGAAAAAACAGATAAAGATAGAGGTGATGTAAAAATTGACAATTTAAAAGAATCTACTTTGGTAAATTTTTACAGTTTTGTTGGAATTAATTTTCAAAATATCGCGTCAAATGATGCTATGATTACCTCAATGTTAAATAAA
>CAMDSN010000229.1 GCA_945907225.1 Flavobacterium psychrophilum
AGTGTAATGATTCCACTGGCTTCGGCCGGTAATTCTAGCGTTGCTTTATCAGAATCAACCTCAGCAATGGCTTGGTCTTTTTCTACATAATCGCCGTCTTTTACTAACCAAGTAGCAATTTCTACTTCTTTAATTGATTCTCCCGGTGAAGGGACTTTCATTTCTAAAATCATCGTTTGTAATTTTATTGTGTTCTTTTTTATCTAAATAAATTTTTATCAAAAACCATTCTAATGGCATCAGCATGTCTTCTTCTGTCTCTCGTGTGACTTCCTGCTGCAGGTGCTGCATAAGCCTTTAAGGAAGCTAATCGCCACTTTACCAGATCAAAATTCATCAACAAATAACTGTAAGCTCCCATATTCTTGGGTTCTTCTTGGGCCCAAACAAAATCATCCGCATTTTGATAGCCACTTATAATTGTTTTAAGCTGTTCAATTGGCAAAGGAAACAATTGCTCAATGCGAACCAAAGCTACATCATTTCTACCTAAATTTTCTCTTTCGGTAAGAATATCGTAATAGAATTTTCCTGTACAGAAAACTACCGTTTTTACTTTTTTCTTGTCGACCGATTTGTCATCAATGGTTTCCTGGAAACTGCCATTATACAATTCCTCACGAGTAGAAACACAAAGCGGATGTCTCAACAAACTTTTTGGTGTAAACACCACTAACGGTTTACGGTATTTGGTTTTCATCTGGCGACGCAACAAATGAAAGAAATTTGCCGGCGTAGTGCAATCAGCAACAAACATGTTGTGACGTGCGCAAAGTTGTAAATAGCGCTCCATTCTAGCTGAAGAATGCTCCGCTCCTTGCCCTTCGTATCCGTGCGGCAACAATAAAACAATACCATTTTGGTTATTCCATTTATCTTCACCACAGGAAATATATTGATCAATCATAATTTGAGCACCATTTGAAAAATCTCCAAATTGGGCTTCCCAAATCGTTAATGCATTTGGATTTGTCAAAGCGTAACCATAATCAAATCCTAAAACACCGTATTCAGAAAGGAAGGAATTGAAAATATTGAACTTCCCTTTTTTATCTTTTATAGTATCCAGCAGCACTACTTGTTCTTCACTGTCTTCTACTTTTACTACGGCATGGCGATGTGAGAATGTTCCTCTTTCCACGTCTTGTCCCGAAACACGAACATCATACCCTTCGGTCAATAGTGAACCATAAGCCAAGGTTTCTGCAGTTCCCCAGTCGATGACATCATTGTCATACATGGTTTTTCTGTCGGTTATAATTTTGGTTATTTTACTAATAAATTTTTTATCTGATGGCAATGTAGAAACTGAAACGATAATTTCATCTAATTTCTTTTTATCAAAAGTAGTATCAACTTTTTGTAGCATCACATCGTCAGAAACTTGGGCAAATCCTGTCCATTCATCCTGTAAAAAAGGTTTAATTATAGTTAAATCTTTTTTACGAGACGCTTGAAGATTTTCATCTAGGTTGTCTTTGTATTCGTTTTCTATTTTAGTAAGATATGAGGCATCAACAATTCCAGCCGATATTAATTTCTCTGCATAAATATCTCTGGGATTTCTATGTTTAGCAATAAGTTTATATAAAACAGGCTGGGTGAAACGGGGTTCGTCACCTTCATTGTGACCATATTTTCTGTATCCTAATAAATCTATAAAAACGTCACGCCCAAACTGCATTCTAAAATCTAAAGCAAAAAGCATCGCGTGAACAACCGCTTCGGCATCATCTGAATTTACGTGAAGTACTGGCGATAATGTTACTTTAGCCACATCAGTACAATACGTTGACGAACGAGCATCTAAATAATTTGTGGTGAATCCAACTTGATTATTAATAACAATATGAATTGTACCGCCCGTCTTATAGCCATCCAATTGGGCCATTTGAACAATCTCGTACACAATACCTTGTCCAGCAACGGCAGCGTCTCCATGAACCGCTATTGGCAATACTTTTGAAAAGTCATCAGGGTAGTACTTATCTTGTTTAGCTCGAGTTATCCCTTCTATCACCGCGCCAACGGTTTCTAAATGTGATGGATTTGGAGCCAAATTAATATTTATTTTTTTTCCTGATTTTGTTTTTCTTTCAGAGGTTAGTCCTAAATGATATTTCACGTCACCATCAAAATACTCTTTGTCATAATCTTTCCCGTCAAATTCTGAAAAAATGTCTTGAGTAGGTTTGCCAAAAATATTGGCTAATATATTTAACCTTCCGCGGTGAGCCATCCCCATAACGAATTGCTCCACTCCCTTTTCTGCTGCTGCATCAATAAGAGCGTCTAGTCCAGGGATAATACTTTCGCCCCCTTCTAAAGAGAATCGCTTTTGTCCTACATATTTAGTATGCAAAAAATTCTCAAAAGATACCGCTTCATTTAACTTTCCAAGAATATGTTTCTTTTGATCGTTATCAAAATTTGGTAAATTATCGTTATTATTCAATTTATCCTGAATCCATTGAATTACAGACGGGTTTCGCATATACATGTATTCGATTCCAATATGCTGACAATACACGTTTTTTAAATGATTCAGAATATTCTGTAGTGTAGAAGGATTATGACCCAAAATTTTTGCTGCGTCAAAAACAAGATTTAAATCTGAGGATGTTAATCCAAAATTTTCAATTTCTAGGGAAGGATTGTAGGATCTTCTAACTCTAACCGGATTCGTTTCCGTAAACAAATGTCCTCTAGACCTGTAGGCATCAATTAATTTAACTACATTAAATTCTTTTTGCAGTTTTTCTTTATCGGAATTACTGATAGCCGAGTTTGCAATTAAAATATCCGGATTAGCATTTTCATTTAGAGTAGTGACCCCAAAATCAAACCCTTGAAAAAAAGCTCTCCAACTTGGTTCAACGCTATCTGGATTTTGAAGATATTGATCGTATAAATCGGCAAAAAATTCGGTGTGAGCGGCGTTTAAAAAGGAAAACCTATCCATAACTTAAAGTAAATAATCTTATTTATAGAAAATCAATTGCAAAAGTAAGATAATTGATATAATCTATCAATGTTTTTACTGCATTTATGTTTTTT
>CAMDSN010000230.1 GCA_945907225.1 Flavobacterium psychrophilum
TGCTGAAATTTTCATTCCAATTTTTTTCATTTCAGTTTCATTCATTCCTTTCAATAAAGACGGTATCCACATACCTCCTTGTTGTGCGCAAACATGAACTGATATAAATAAAACGAATATTTTTAATAATTTCATGATGTTAATTTTAACCCGTTGGGTGTAATTATTTTTTATGGCTAATTTATACTAAATTGTCACATTGAGCTTGTCGAAATGTATACTTTTTAATGTCTTCGACAAGCTCAGAATGACATTTTTGTTCTATATGAATGTAAATTTCCAGCAAAAAATCTATTAATAAAAGATTTTGATTAATTACACCCAACGGGTTAATTTTAATGTGATTAATTATTATTTAAAACATGATCCAAAATGCAGCTAGTTGCCCCTTTATTAAGTTGAACAAAAGAAGCACATATTTTCCCTTTTTCCTTACATAAATCGTCATTTTGAATTAGTTGGTTGAAAGTAAGATTGAGATTTTGTTGGTTGCCAATTGACATACAGCCTCCCATATTAACCAACGAAACCGCTTCCTGAAAGTGATTATAATTTGGACCAATCATTATCGGAATTCCAAAAGTGGCTGGTTCAAGGATATTGTGAACACCAGGATTCCCAAATCCGCCACCCACATAAGCGATATCTGCATAACTGTATATTTTGGTCAAAATGCCAATGTTGTCAATAATTAAAACATCGTAATTAGATGAATCAGTATTTTCTTTTTCTGAAAATAAAATCACTTTTTTAGAAATCGAGTTTTTCAATTCCTGAATTTGTTCCGATTTGATATTGTGCGGAGCAATAATGAATTTTACTTTTTCGTTGTTTTTATTAATGAAATTTACCAATAAACTTTCGTCTTTTGGCCAAGAACTTCCAATAACAATTGTAATTGTATTGTTTTTAAAATGATCCATAAAATCCAAAGAATTATCTCTCTCCAAAATAGAAACTACGCGGTCAAATCGTGTGTCGCCAGAAATTTTAACATTATTGAAACCATGACTTTGCAAGAGTTTTTTGGAATTTTCGTTCTGCACAAAAAAGTAGTCGAATGTTTTTAGAGCATTTCTGTAAAATCCACCATACCATTTGAAAAACGCCTGGTTTTCTCTAAAAATTCCCGAAATTAAATAGGTATTGATATTTAGCTTCTTCAATTCGTTCAAATAATTTGGCCAGTATTCATATTTGATAAAGAAAACTAAATCGGGATGAACAAGTTTTAAGAATTTTTGAGCATTTGATTTGGTATCCAAAGGCAAATAAACACAAGCATCTGCAATACTATTATTTTTGCGAACTTCATAACCAGAAGGTGAAAAGAAAGTAACCACAATTTTATGATTTGGGAATTCTTTTTTGATTTTTTCCATCACAGGCAAACCTTGTTCAAATTCGCCTAACGAAGCTGCATGAAACCATATTGTTTTATCAGAAGCACTTATTTTGCTTTTTAATGTTTCAAATACAATCTTTCTCCCATCAACAAATAACTTTATTTTGGGACTAAAAAGCGCCAATAATTTCACGATTTGTGAAGCAAAAAGTAGTAATAAATTGTATAGAAAAAGCATCCTAAAAAAATTGTTGGGCTAAAATACGTTTCTTTTGTTGAATAGGATATTCTACTTTAGAATTTCTTACTTTTGTGACTCAAATTTTAAAAGCATGAAAAAAATCCAAATGGTTGACCTTAAAGGGCAATATGAAAAAATAAAATCTACTGTTGACGCTTCTATTCAAGAAGTTTTAGATACTACAACTTACATTAATGGACCAAAAGTTCATGAATTCCAAAAAAATCTTGAAGACTATTTGGACGTCAAGCATGTTATACCATGTGCCAACGGAACCGATGCGTTGCAAATTGCTATGATGGGATTGGGATTAAAACCGGGCGATGAAGTGATTACGGCCGATTTTACATTTGCCGCCACTGTTGAGGTAATTGCCTTATTGCAATTAACGCCGGTTTTGGTTGATGTTGATATCGTAAACATGAATATTTCTATAGATGCGATTAAGAAAGCAATAACTCCAAAAACTAAAGCAATTGTTCCTGTACACCTGTTCGGAAGAGCAGCCAATATGGAAGCGATTATGAGAATTGCCAAAGAACATAATTTATTTGTAATTGAAGATAACGCCCAAGCCATTGGAGCAAATTGTAAATTTTCTGATGGATCAAAAAGAAAAGCAGGAACGATAGGTCACGTATCGTCAACCTCATTTTTCCCG
Source organism: Flavobacterium psychrophilum (assembly GCA_945907225.1). Classification (GTDB taxonomy): domain Bacteria; phylum Bacteroidota; class Bacteroidia; order Flavobacteriales; family Flavobacteriaceae; genus Flavobacterium; species Flavobacterium psychrophilum_Q. The sequence goes on from CAMDSN010000230.1 coordinate 2,248, forward strand.
TCAAAAAATTTGGGTTGTTATGGAGATGGTGGCGCAATATTTACCAATGATGACGCTCTAGCGCATACTATTCGCGGAATTGTAAATCACGGAATGTACGTTCGTTACCATCATGACGTGGTTGGCGTAAACTCCCGTTTGGATAGCGTTCAAGCCGCAGTTTTGAATGCAAAATTACCTTTATTGGATAGTTACAATAAAGCCAGACAAAATGCGGCTCGTAACTATTCATCTGCTTTTGAAGGGCATAAAAACATTATAGCACCAAGTATCTGTGATATTTGTGATTGCCACGTTTTTCATCAATATACTTTACGAATTATAGATGCCGATAGAGACGCCTTGATGGAACATTTATTAGCCAAAGGAATTCCATGTGCTATTTATTATCCAATTCCGTTGCATTCACAAAAGGCATATGTAGATTCAAGATATAAAGAAGAAGATTTTCCGGTAACAAATCAATTGGTGAAAGAGGTAATCTCATTGCCAATGCACACTGAACTTGATGACGAGCAAATCAAATTTATTACGGATAGCGTTTTAGAGTTTTTAAAATAAAGAGCAAAGAGTATAGAACATAGAAAATAGAAATTCAACGTTAACCTTCTATTATCTATTCGTCTATCATCTAAAAATATATGAAAATACTAGTAACAGGCGGTTTAGGATTTATAGGCTCACACACAGTAGTAGAGCTGCAAAATGATGGTTTTGAAGTCATCGTCATTGACAATCTTTCCAATTCTTCTATAGAAGTTCTAGAAGGAATAGAAAGAATTACTGGTAAGAAATTAATTTTTGAAAA
>CAMDSN010000231.1 GCA_945907225.1 Flavobacterium psychrophilum
AATTGTTGTATACACAGGTATTTTGCCTGTTACTAAAGATGATGCAGGTTTGGCTACCGTTCTTGGTCATGAAGTGGCTCATGCGTTAGCAAACCATGGACAACAACGAATGAGCGCCGGAATTATTCAGCAGCTTGGTGCAATAACGGTTGCCGTAGCCACTAGTGAAGAAAGTTCAGCAACGCAACAAGCGGCCATGACAGCTTATGGGTTAACTACTCAGCTTGGGGGTATGTTGCCTTTTAACAGAAGTCATGAATCAGAAGCTGATAAAATTGGCTTAACTTTAATGGCTATTTCCGGTTATAATCCGGATGAGGCGGTACTTTTTTGGGCTAGAATGTCAGCTGCCTCGGGAGGAAAGAATGTGCCAGAATTTATGAGTACGCATCCTTCAGATAAAACAAGAATAGACAATCTAAAAAAGTTAGTGCCTGAAGCGAAAGCGGAAGCTTTAAAGTTTGGAGTTACCTTCAAATAAAACACAAAAACCATCTAATAAGATGGTTTTTTTATGTTTAATTATCTTTTGATCAACTTTTCAGTTTGACTTTGATTTCCTTGTTGAACGTTTACTAAATAAATGCCAGAAGCTAAGAATGAAATATCTATAGTGCTTTGATTAGAAACCTTTAGGATTGAGTTTCCAATCATATCAAAAATTTCTACACTATATTTTTCAGATTCAACATTTGATATTGAAATTGTATTTGTTGTCGGATTTGGTCCTATTACAATTTTGTTAAGTTCTTGATCGTTAATTTCTAATGTGCAATCAAGTTCGTTTATTTTTTGCCAAATTTGATTGCAAAATAGTGTTGGAACTGAACTTGTAGAACTTGGTGCTTCTCCCATTCTGACAAACACCAAACCTGAACTTTGTGATATACAGACTATTTGTCCATCTCTCCCCAATCCTGCAATCATATCGGATGGTGCATTTACAGCATATGAACCTGGGAAAATCAGTTGAGTAGTTGGCAACATGTAATTTGGTTTTCCATTCAGCCACCACAAATAGCCATAAGATTTATTGAGATTTTGAGAGGTGTTGACCATTTCACTAAAATAGTTTGGGTTGATGAGTTGATTGCCATTCCAAGCACCATTTCCATGAATCAATAAACCAAAACGAGCCATACTTCTCACGTTACTGAAATACACATTGTTGAAATCAATGGTTGTCCAACCTCCAGTCATTCCCGTTGGGGTTTTAAGTTTAAGTTGTGTATAGGTGTTTAGGTTTACCGTTGTTGCACTTTGCAATACATCGTCAAGTAACGTATAAGGTGCATTGTGATAAGCCCAGCGTGTCCCAGCGTCTGCTGTATATTCTAGGCATATCGGATCAGTACAATCATTATCGATGACACCATCATCCAGTCCTGAGGTCATCGTCAATTGGTTTTTGATGGTAATGTTATTTTCCTGTGCTAATGTGCAATTCGTCCAACCTTCACCCAAGTAAATTGAGGTTCTATCATTGATATTTAATAGGTTTTCCTCTTGTGCTTTACCCACTAAAAAGGAAGTGATGGTTTTGCCAGCTGACGCCCAATACCAAAGACTTTGGCTGGTGAAAGTTCCGAAATACTGTTCCAGAACAATTTTGCCATCTTTTAATACAATAAATCCTTTTGTGTTTTCTTGTTCAAGAAATGTATAAAGATTGTCTATCCTTGTTTGACACCATCCTAAAGAGGATGGAGCAATAGTTTCCCAAGTTGCTGTTGTACTAGTTGGAGGGTAATATAGCGGTTGAGATTTAATAACATTAGGAAGTAAAAATAATACAAGGCATAGTATAAGTAGTAACTTTTTCATAGTTGTCATTTTTTAATTTTCACTAAGACCAAATAATACCAAGAAGGTTTATTTAAAGTAATAAAATAAAAATAGTGGCATTAAATAATTTTATTTAATCGATTATAAACAAATTTAAAATAAATTAGCTAAATAAATATAACAATTCATAAAGGAATGGCTAATTTAAATAAAGGGGATAAGAAACTGCTAAATGCTTGGGCTTTTTACGATTGGGCGAACTCTGTTTATAGTTTGGTTATTGCATCGGCAGTTTTTCCAATTTTTTATAATTCGTTATTCGATAAAAATAATCCATATATAGTTTTATGGGGTTATAGTCTTAAGAATTCAGCTTTAATAAGTTTTGTAACCTCGGCAGCTTTTTTATTTGTAGCCTTATTTTCACCGCTACTTTCCGGAATTGCAGATTACATTGGAAATAAGAAAATTTTCATGCGTTTTTTTAATTTTATTGGAGCATTTTCTTGTATTGGTTTGTATTTTTTTGATTTGAATAGTATTGGTCTTGGCCTTACTTTGTATTTTTTTGGGCTCATTGGTTTTTGGGGAAGTTTGGTTTTTTATAATTCCTATTTACCCGACATTGCTTTTCCTAAACAACAAGATAAAATAAGCGCCAAAGGTTATTCTTTAGGATATATAGGGAGCGTAATCCTTTTGGTTATTAATCTGGCAATGATTATGTCAGTTGAAGGTGCAGAAAAAATAGAGATGATGCGCTATTCGTTTGCAATGGTTGGTATTTGGTGGATTGTATTTAGTCAGTATACTTATTTTTATTTGCCTAAAGGAAATTCTAATAATGAAAAAGTTACTTTTTCAATTATTTTTAATGGCTTTAGAGAACTAAAACGAGTATGGAAACTATTACAGTCTATAGTCCCACTAAAGCGATATTTGTTAAGCTTCTTTATTTTTAGTATGGCGGTTCAAACGGTAATGCTTGTTGCAACTTACTTTGGTTCTCAAGAAATAAAATGGCAAAGTCCCAAGGAAAGTCAAACGGGCTTAATTACTTGTATCCTTTTAATCCAGTTAATAGCTATTATTGGTGCCCAACTGACGGCAAAAGCTTCTTCAAAATTTGGAAATATTGTTGTCTTAATTTTTTTAAATGCTTTTTGGTTGCTTTTATGTGTCTTTGCATACTTTATTTCAACTCCTTTGCAGTTTTATATAATGGCAAGTTTAGTTGGTTTGGTTATGGGAGGTATT